>JBFFCW010000357.1:0-4437 GCA_041559695.1 Desulfobacterales bacterium | reverse complement strand
TTTCGTATTTATCACCGGTCCAAGCGGAGCGGGAAAAACCACTCTGCTAAAACTCCTGTATCTGGCTGAATCGGTGTCAGAAGGCCAGGTCCTGATAGACGGCATGAACCTTTCCCGCGTTCCTCGTAAACGCATCCCATTTCTGCGCAGAAAATTCGGCATTATATTCCAGGATTATAAACTCATCGCCAATCGCACCGTATTTGACAATGTCTCGCTTGTGCTGGCGGCGGCCGGTAAAAAAAGGCGCCTGATTCAAAAAAAAGTCAGAAGTGTGCTGCGCCTGGTCGGCATGGAGGATCGGCAAAACGCCTTCCCGCCAAGTTTGTCCGGCGGAGAACAGCAGCGGGTGGCCGTTGCCCGCGCCATCATCGGTGACCCTAAAATCATTCTGGCCGATGAGCCCACCGGAAGTCTGGATGATGACTCCGCCAATATCATTATGGATTTGCTCAATGGCGTTCACATCCGAGGAACCACGGTTATCATTGCAACCCATGACAAAGATCTTATAAAAAAAACCGGCGGACGGGTCCTGCTTTTAAAACAGGGGCGCTTGGAAGGATCGACGTTCACGGAAAAGCATTATGACAATTCTATTTTTTAAACGGGCCGTAGAAGATTTTCGCAATAACCGGCTGCTCAATATCATTACCCTTTTGACCATTTCGTTATCTATTCTGATCGTCAGCGCATTTATTCTTTTTTTTATCAACACCAATGAGATTATGAATTTCTGGAAAAAAGGGTTGCGGGTCATGGCCTACCTGAGACCGGAATTGCCGGGCTCGCAATTGCCGGATTTAACCCGCCGGATTCAAAGCATTTCCGGTGTTGAAACCGTCCGGTTCGTTTCAAAAAAAGAGGCCTTTACCCAGCTAAAAGCACAGATGAAACGTCAGGCGTCTTTATTTGACAATCTGGGCGAAAATCCACTGCCGGATGCATTTGAAATCCGGATGAACGCTGAGACCCAGACCTGGGATAAGGTAGAATTTTTAGCGGCTGAAATCGAAGCTCTGGAGGAAGTTCAGGAAGTTGAATACGGGCAGCGCTGGTTGGGCCGCTACACGCACATCTTCAATCTGTTTAAATTAACCGGCTATGCCATGTGTGGCATCTTTTTTATGGCTGCCGTGTTTATCGTGGCCAATACCATTCGGCTGGTCATCTACTCCCGGCGGGATGAAATAGAGATTATGCGGCTGGTGGGTGCTGCCGAACGCTTTATCAAAGTCCCGTTTTACTTTCAGGGCCTGCTGCAGGGCGCACTCGGTGCCGGTATCGGTTTAGCCATATTATTTTTCGCTTATCTGGCGCTCGTATCCAATATCGAGCAGGGATGGTTTTCCGGCCTGTTTCAGATCCGGTTTCTTTCTCCGCTGATGACAGGCGTCATCATCTTACTCAGTATGCTGGTGGGATGGTTTGGGTCCTACCTTTCCCTCAAGCAATATTTGAAGGCTTAACTGAACCGGATGGTGCCAGAGGACCTTTTTTATCACGCGAGCACGAAAGAATAAATAAGAATATTTCGTTTTTCTTTTATCGGGTGTTTTCGTGGTTAATTTTTCGAATTTCGTCAAATCAACGAAACTTTCACCTCAATGAACGCCGGGTTCCACAACGTTAATATGCGGCTGTTTAAAAAAAGCAAGGGAATTCGAATTTTAGGCCTGATGGCCGGCTGCTTGTTGATTTTTTCAGCCGGTTCGATTTTAAAGGCTCAGGATCAGGAGACCCGGATCGATGAATTTAAAAAAAAGGCCCAGGATATCAACCGTGAAATCGAAAAAGGCAAGGCCAAAATTCAAAAATTTTCCAACTGGGAAACCGATATTATTATCCGGTTAAATCGGGTTGATCAGGCTTTAAATCGATCTCGCAAACGGATTGCCGGCCTCAGCCGTGAAATTGACCGGCTCGAAAAAAAAATGGCAGAAACAACCGTAGCGTCTGAAAATCTCATTCATCAGATACGGGCGAATGAGACTTATGTCGCCAAGCGCCTGGTCGCCTTATATAAATTAAACTGGCTGGGGAAATTCCATGTGCTGGCTTCGGCCGAAAGCCTGCAGGAGCTGCTGCAACGCAAAACAGCCATCGAGCGAATCCTGGCCTACGATGAAACGGTTATCAAAGCGCTTAGGGACAATCGGCTGCATCTGGAAACCGTCCGATCCCGTCTGGAAACGCACCGGAACGAAAAGCGCCGGCGAGCAGACGAGTATCAGAAACAAATCAAAAAAATAGCGGTTGAGCGGACGCAACGCGCCACGCTGTTGGCCCATGTGCGCAAAGAAAAATCCGTCCAGTTGGCTGCCATTGAATCCTTGAAACTGGCGGCCCGGGATTTAGATGAGAAGATCAAAAAATTAGGTATCGGATCGACGGCCGCAACAGCGCAAGAATATACCGCCGTCGAACCGTTTCAGGCATATAAAGGCTTGCTTAAAATGCCGGTAAAGGGTAAAATAGTAAGTCTTTTCGGTAAGTTTAAAAATACCCGTTATCAGGTCTTGAATTTTCGCAGCGGTATCGAGATTCAAACCGAAAGAGGCGAACCGATAGCGGCGGTCTATGCCGGTAAAATCCTTTACGCGGATTGGTTTAAAGGATACGGAAACATGATTATAATAGACCATGGGGAAAATTACTATACGGTATACGCCCATATTGAAGAAGCCTTTAAATCAAACGGGGATGCCGTCGAGGCCGGAGAAGTGATTGCGACCGTCGGCGATACCGGTTCCATTACCGGCCCCAAACTTTATTTTGAGGTCCGCCACCACGGAAAACCCCTGGACCCGATGCAGTGGCTTGAGACCGCATCCAGCTAGAATTTTATTATAAGGAGTAACTAAATGAGATTAAAGAAGATCCAACACGTAAAGCTTTGGATGGTCATGGTAACTGCCGCGGTTTTTTGGACGATCGGAGCAGGATTTTTTGGCGACCTTGCCGCCAAAAGTGACGAGTCCTACGAGGGGTTGAAAATTTTTTCGGATGTGATTCAGCTAATCGAAAAAGAATACGTCGATGATGTGGAATCAAAAGAGCTTATCGAAAAAGCCATTCAAGGCATGGTTCAAAGCTTGGATCCGCATTCATCGTTATTGCCACCTGAAGCGTTTGAAGATTTGCAAATTGACACCAAAGGCAAGTTTACGGGAATCGGGATCCACATCACGATGAAAGACGGATTTGTCACCGTAATATCTCCCATCGAAGACACACCGGCATACAAAGCCGGCATCATTGCCCAGGACCGCATCATAAAAGTCGACGGCAAGCCGGTTAAAGATCTGCGAGAAGCCGTAAATATGATGCGGGGACCGAAAGGCACCCGGGTTTCGGTCACCATCGCGCGCCCGGGCGAAAAAGAAGCGATTGATTTTGAACTGGTTCGCGATGTCATTCCGATTGTCAGTATTAAAAAGGTCGATCTCAAACCCGGCTACGGCTACATCCGCCTGTCGCAATTTTCAGGCAGTACGACCAAAGAGCTTGAAGAGGCCCTGAAAAAAATGGAATCCACCAACGTTCCGATGAAAGGGCTGATTTTAGATTTAAGAAATAACGGCGGAGGTTTGTTGAATCAGGCCATTAAAGTGTCTGATCTGTTTCTGGAAGAAGGCAAAATTTTATCCATTAAGGGACGCAACAAGAAAAACACAAAGGAGTATATGGCCACACCGGATGCGGTCAGCCGTAAATATCCAATCGTGGTGCTGATCAACAACGGCAGCGCCAGCGCTTCGGAAATCGTTGCCGGCGCCCTTCAAGACCAAAAACGCGCCCTGATTCTTGGGACCACTTCCTTTGGAAAGGGCTCCGTACAAACCGTAGAGACCCTGCGAGACGGCTCCGGTCTCAAGTTAACCATTGCCAGGTATTACACCCCCAGCGGCCGATCGATTCAGGCTAAAGGAATCGAACCGGACATTGTTTTAAAACACAAACGCATCGACCCTAAGGAGTCGCAGGAGGAAGGCTTACTAAAAGAAAAAGACCTGTTAAACCATCTTGAAGCTGAACCGGATAAAGATAAAAACCAAAAATCTGATCCCGAAAAATCAAAGCTTAAAAATCAAGAAATGCAGTTTAGAGTCGGCCCGCTGACTGTCGAGCAGCTTCGAACAGATAATCAGGTGATGCGGGCGCTTGAAATCCTTAACAGTTATGACATTTTTAAAAGTTTAAATAGTTGAGCCTACAACTGTCTGAAAAATAGCCGATCACGCTCCACGCATAATAACACCTAAATGGCTAAACGAAAACCAACCCGAAAAAAGAGACGCCCGAAAAAATCGCGTAAAAAAAACCCCGTTAAGAGCTCCTTTTTTAAAGCGCTGGTCGCAATGGCAATTCTGGGAGCACTGGTGGTAACCGTCGGTTTTCTGATTTATCATCTGGCCCCGCCCCAACCCTCCTCAC
>JBFFCW010000356.1:0-4461 GCA_041559695.1 Desulfobacterales bacterium | reverse complement strand
ACGACGACACGATATTCTAAAAAGCCATGACCCTGTTCTCTTTTACGCGCTTTTGTTTGTGAGTTCTTGCCGATCTTAACGAAATTATCCGGTGGCTGAAACGGAATGTTATTCTGACAATAGCTATAAATAAAAAAGCCTTCCTTGTCAGGAAGGCTTTTTAAACAACTGCTTACCGAATCTTTATAATTTTTCGCAAAAGCCGGATCACTTTTCCAGGGTCATCTGAATATAATGACAAGGGCATTCTTTTGCACACAAGCCACATCCCTTGCAGAAGTCGTAGTCAAATTCGTAGAATCCGGTGGTCTTCGACTTTTTAACGGCGTTGTCAGGGCAATACATATAACAGTTGCCGCAATCGAAACAGAGCCCACAGCTGAAGCATCGTTCCGCCTCAACAATAATATCATCTCTATTAAAATTTGGATAAATCTCTTTAAAACCCTTGAGTCTCATATGGATCGGCCTGGCTTCCTTGGTAAACCGCTTGACCGGCTGATAGTAATACGTGTTCAATTCCCTGGAATAGACCACCGGTTGCTGTGACAGTTCGCTTTCTCTATTTCCTTCGATGTAATCGTCAATTGCGGAAGCAGCGCGCGTTCCCTGACCAATGGCCAAAGAGACCGTTTCCAGACCGGCCACGGCATCACCACCGGCAAAAACGCCTTCCATACTGGTCATCAAATATTCGTTGGTATAGATCCATTTTTTATCTACGGTTTGAATCTCGACGCCATCATAATCCACCGCCTGTCCTGTGGCCATAATCACGGTGTCCGCGGGAATGAAGGCTTCTGATCCGGAAATGGGAACCGGTCTGGCACGACCACTGGCGTCGGGTTCTCTCAGCTCCATTTGTATGCATAAAAGGCCGGAAACCCGGCCATCATCCAATATTAATTTAACCGGGTTGGTGTGATACCGAAACATGATGCGTTCTTCCATGGCTTCGTCAATTTCGGCGGTAATTGCAGGCATTTCTATTCGGGTTCGTCGGTAAACAACACTCACATTTGCTCCCAGACGTTTTGCCACGCGGGCACAGTCCATGGCGGTATTGCCGCCGCCGATAACCACAACATCATTGCCGACATCTACCCATTTGCCGGTGTTGACCTGTTTTAAAAATTCCACGCCGGTATAAACATTTTCCGCGTCTTTGCCCGGAACGTCGATCGACACACCTTTTTGAGCACCGAGCCCTAAAAATACTGCATCATATTCATGGCGTAATTGATCCAAGGGAATGTTAACCCCGACCTTGACATTACACTCCAACTCAACGCCCAGACGGAGAATGTTGTCGATTTCTTGTTTCAAAATGTAATTCGGTTGCCGGTAGGATGGAATCCCATAACGCATCATACCGCCGGGCTCGCTGTTTGCCTCGAATATCTTCACCTGAAACCCTCTTTTGGCCAAATGAAAGGCGCAGGAGAGTCCGGCCGGACCGGAGCCGATGACCGCCACTTTTTCTTTTCTCGCATCGATAAGTTTTTTATGTTGAAGGTTATGCTCCAGACCGTAATCACCCACAGCGCGCTCTGCACAGTTTATTGCCAAAGGTTCGTCAAAATCCCGTCGATTACATCCCTCTTCACACGGATGGGGGCAAACTCTGCCGCAGGTGGCCGGGAAAGGATTGGTGCGGGTCAAAATATGCCATGCTTGCTCATAATCTTTCTTTTCCGCCAGGACCCTAAGAAAGCCGCGGATGTCATTGCCGGCAGGGCAGGCGTTGTTGCAGGGCGGCGTATGCGTGATATTGATGGGCATCAGGGTCCGCCATGAACCGGTTTTATAAGGAACTACTTTGCGTAAATCCAGGACTAATCCTAAGGGTAGCTTTTCCATTATAAATTAAACCTCTCTATATTTTTGTTGGCGATGTTTTGAATCTCGGCGATGATTTCCGGGGATCCGCCTTTCTTGAACAGATGGCTGAAACGACCCTGCAATTTGAGATATTCTTCCACCGGAACCTTGACCGGAATTTTTCTTACATTGGTCGTCTTGCCGTCAACGATTTCATATATTGGAAACAGGCCGGTATCTTTTGCCAGCCGGCAGATCTGCACGGTGAGTTCACCGTGATGGCCCCAGCCCAAGGGGCAGGGCGCCAAGATGTGAATGTATTTGGGCCCTTCAATGGAAAGGGCGGTCTTCACCTTTCGTTGCAAGTCTCTGAAATCATCGACCGTGGCGGTGGCCACATACGGAATACCGTGATTCGCTGCAATCAACGGCAAATCCTTTTTCCGGGTTTTGTTGCCCATGGGTGTTGTGCTGGTCCTGGCGCCGTAAGGGGTAAAGCTGGAACGCTGAACGCCGGTATTCATGTAGGCTTCGTTATCGTAGCATACATAGAGCACATTGTGGCCCCGTTCAAACATGCCGCTGATACTCTGAAATCCGATGTCGGCGGTACTGCCGTCACCCCCCTGGGCGATGATGTTGACCGGCCCTTTCTTCAAGGCTTTGTAAGCGGCTTCCACTCCGGAGGCAACTGCCGATGCATTTTCAAAAAGGCTGTGCAAAAACGGAATGCGCCAGGACGGATCAGGATAGGGTGAGCTGAAAACTTCCAGACAGCCCGTGGCAACGCAGGCAATGGTATTTTCACCGGAAGCATCTTGCACCAGACGGGCGGCCAGGGCCTGGCCGCAGCCGCCACATGCGCGGTGACCGCTGGTAAATAAGTCTTTTTTTTCTACTTTGTTGAGATCTTCAGCACTTTGATTCATGATTATAAATCCTTCTCAGATATCAATTCTTTCTTCAGGCCTAAAAATTCCAATTCCACCGGTTCTTTCTCGACCTTTTCCACCATGTATCGCAGGTCGTTCTTCGTAATGTTTCGGCCGCCCAATCCTGCGATAAAGCTGCTGAAATTACGATCTTTTTTCTCGGCTCTCGGAAAAGCCCAGCGCACATCACTGGCCAGAATCCCGCCTCTTCCCAGGGAAATCGATTTTTCGACCACAACAATGTTCATTTTATCTTTCAGCGTATTGTAAATTTCTGTCCTTGGAAACGGACGGTAGGAGCAGATTTGCAGAAGTCCAACCTTCTTGCCTTCTTCTTCAAGCTGATCGATGAGATCCTTGATCGTGCCGACTATGGAACCCATTGAAATGATAACTATATCGGCGTCTTTTAATTTATAGGTCTTGATGAAACCGCCGCTGTCTCTGCCGAAGGCTTTTGCAAAATCTCCGCTGACTTTCTTGATGGTTTCTTCGGATTTCTCCATGGCACGGTTCAAGATATATCGGGTCTCCATATAAAAACGAGGATCTGCAAAAAGGCCGATACCTCTCGGCCACCGCGGGTCCACGATATTCGTCGGCCGAAACGGCGGCAAAAAGTTGTCAACTTCTTTTTGGTCCGGGATATCCACCGGTTCGAACGCATGGGTCAGAATAAAACCGTCCATGCAAACCATCACCGGTAAATTCGTCTCTTCCGCTATTTTAAAGGCTTGGATGTGTAAATCGGCGGCTTCCTGGTTATCCTCGGCATGGAGTTGGATCCAGCCGGCATCCCTTAACGCCATGGAATCCTGCTGATCGTTCCAAATGCTCAAGGGGGCTGATATGGCTCTGTTTGCAATGGTAAACACAATGGGAAGGCGCATTCCCGCAATACAGTAAATCACCTCACTCATGAGCAACAAACCCTGGGATGTTGTCGCCGAATAGGCACGGGCACCGGCAGCACTGGCACCCAATACAACCGATGCTGCGGAAAATTCGCTTTCCACGTTTACATATTCTGCGTCCAGGTCCCCCCGTCCGACAATACTGGCCAGATCTTCCACGATATGCGTTTGTGGTGTAATCGGATAGGCGGAGATGACATTTGGGCGGCACTTGGCCACCACTTCCGCAACAGCATGAGATCCTTCAATTTGTTTAAGCATGAAACTACCTCTTTTGCATGATTTCATGGGCCCGTTCAAGGGCGGCCACATTGTTTTCACCCACCCTGCCGGGGAATTTACCCATAATTGCTTCCTGTACGGCATCCAGACTCACCAGGCCGGTAATCGTACAAAATGCACCAATCATAATTGCATTTGGTATGGGCCTGCCGATGATTTCCAGTGCTATTTCTGTGGCAGGAATGGTTTCCACCTTTGCAGTTGTTTTAAGTTGTAATTCTTCGGGCTTTTTTTCTGTATTGACCAGAATTAAACCATCCGACTTAAGTCCATCCAATACAGGCACTGATCCAATCAAATTGTAATCCTGGACGATCAGATAATCCGGGTTTTGCACGTCTTCACGTGTTCGAATTTTCTTGTCATCGATTCTAACAAAAGCCATGACAGGGGCGCCGACCCGTTCTGCGCCAAACGAAGGGAAGGCCTGTGAAGATTTACCGTCTTTGAATGTCGCAATCGACAAAAGCTCTGCCGCTGCCACATTTCCCTGTCCGCCTCGACCGTGTATT
>JBFFCW010000355.1:0-4481 GCA_041559695.1 Desulfobacterales bacterium | reverse complement strand
TGTTCCTCCGTTTAGGTTCGCTTTTTATTTAAGATATCCATCATGGATTTTTTAAATTCGATGCGTTTTTCCTCATCCGGTATTTCATGAGATAGCGCGGCAATCAATTCCGCTGCCTGATCCACCGGAATTCCGGGGCCGTTTAATTCCATTTCCGACACGACCTCTTCGATTAAAATTTCGGACATGGGGCCGATCACTTTTGATAGATTAATTTTAAGCGCCTGCAAAAAAATCCGATCCAGAACGGGAAGATCTTTTTTTACGGGCTCAATTAGCCCCTGTTGCAGCAACTTTTCTAAATTGAGTTTCAGGGTATCGGCTCTCATATCCACTTCATCGGCTATTTGATACAGACTCTTATTTTCATCGATAGCGATAAGCAGGCGTATCATGTCCGCATCAAGGGATATCTGGTCATTATCCTTGCGAATCACTTTGCGAAAAAAGGTCTGTTGTTGACCGGGTCTACCGATGTCCATTTTAATCCCCATTCACTGATAATGAGTACAACGAATTGTTCAAATACAGCTTTCCGTGCCGCAACCCATCACGGGTTTCAAATTTGTACGGCCCCAGCCTGCCGATAGTTTTATGTGTTTGAAAACAAACAAGATTGGATAGTTTATCGTAATAAACTTAATGATAAAGCCGATTTTATGTCAAGCTTTTATGATTTTTTGTCGAGTTCCTGTTTTAGTTTTTTCTCCATTTCAGCAAACAGATCTTTTTTCTTTTGGGCTTGCTTGGCCTGAATGGATTCAATTTTTTGTGAAAGCCCTCTCTGGGATTCCTGAAATTTCTTGAGTTCCTCTTCTAGTTTGTTTTCATCCTCTTCGCGCGGGATTTCTTCAATTTTCAGGTGATCCCGGATAAACAGCCGATTCCCGAATGACCCCTCGACACTGTCGACAATTCCCATTTCCACCAGTTTTCTGCAGATATAATTGCTGCGTTCAATTGACATCGCCAGCATCTGACTTATTCCCTCTAGTGCCGGGGGCGTATCGTTTTGATATTCCCAGACCCGGATGGCCGATACAAATAGATGCGCCGTCGTGTATAAATTTTTGCTTCTGTCTTTCATATTTGTCCGATCTTCTTTTGCGCTTTTTTTCAGTTCAACGAGCAGCGCAATTGCCTTACCACTGGCAGACGGCTTAATCGTAATTTCACAGATGATAAAAAATCAAGGTTCAGCTAATTTTTACCGGTTTGTCCGTAGAAAAGAATGCTTCAGCGTCACCGGCCATACTTGACATCAACGCTTTAGCAGAGTAACATTTCTTTAATATTTGTTCAAGCAACCGGACTTCTATAAGATTGTTTCCGGCCACCAGGGGGAGCCACCATGACTGATATTGTAAATGTAAAAGCAAGGGAGATTCTGGATTCGAGAGGAAATCCGACTGTTGAGGTGGATATTATTGTCGCCTGCGGTGCCGTCGGCAGAGCTGCAGTACCGTCCGGGGCGTCCACCGGTAAACGCGAAGCGCTGGAAATGCGCGACAGACGTTTCAAGCGTTATGGGGGCAAAGGCGTAAGCGCTGCGGTGAAAAATGTAATGACCAAAATTGCGCCGGCCATCGAGGGAATGGACGCCGCCGATCAGGCCGCTCTGGATCAACGCATGATTGCACTTGATGGTACCCCTAATAAATCAAAGCTTGGTGCGAATGCTATACTCGGGGTATCGATGGCGGCTGCACGTGCCGCCGCCGCAGCGCACGGCCTGCCGCTTTACCGATATCTTGGCGGCATCAATGCCCGCTACCTGCCAGTACCGATGATGAATATCATCAATGGCGGGGCACATGCGGCCAACAATCTGGATATTCAGGAGTTTATGATCATGCCACTGGGGGCAGACTCCATTGCCGAGGCGGTTCAGATGGGTGCCGAGACCTTCCAGCAATTAAAAAAGATCCTCAAAGACCAGGGTCTTAACACAGCGGTCGGTGATGAAGGCGGTTTTGCACCTGATCTGGAGTCCAACGAGGCGGCGATTCAAAACATCCTGCAGGCCATTAAAGCCGCCGGTTATAAACCCGGCAAAGATATGGGCCTCGCCCTGGATGTGGCCGCCAGCGAAATATTTAAAGGCGGTAAATACATCTTAAGCTCCGAGAATAAAAAACTGAATGCCCGCCAGATGATCGACTACTTTGAAAAACTGATCGATCAGTATCCCATCGTTTCCATTGAAGACGGCCTTGCCGAAGGGGATTGGGATGGCTGGAAGATTATGACCGATCGGCTGGAAAGCACCGTTCAAATTGTCGGTGATGATATTTTCGTGACCAATCCCAAGATTTTCAGCAAAGGCATCGAACAGGGCATCGCCAACTCAATTTTGATTAAATTGAATCAGATTGGAACAGTTACGGAGACCCTGGATGCCATCGAGTTGGCCAAACAGGTGGGCTACACAACCGTAATTTCCCATCGCTCCGGCGAAACTGAAGACACCTTTATTGCGGATCTTGTGGTCGGCGTTAATGGCGGCCAGATAAAAACGGGTTCCATGTCTCGCAGTGACCGGGTGGCAAAATACAACCAGCTCATCCGGATTGAGGAAGAACTCGGCGCTGCCGCTTATTTCTCTAAGGAGTTGTTCTAACAGAATGACTGCTGTTTATAAAAAAATTGCCGGGACTGTCTTAAGCCTGGTCCTGATCGCGTTTTTTCCCACCAGCCTGCAACCATACGTGCTTCAGGGACCTCATATCATTCAGTTGATGACCCAGAAACTGGGGCAGGCCCAAAGCCTTTCTGTTTCTCAAAGAGTGATCTTCTACAATATCGCGCCGCAGCTTCAAGCCTTTTCTGAAAAGGACACAGACGGGGAGCTGAAAACTGCGGCAAACGGCCCGGGTTACGAGCAAGCGACGCCGCCATCTGATGAGACAGCGGTGACGGGGTCGAATTTTATGAGTAATAATGACAGCCTTGATGATGCCGACGGTTCAGCAAATTTAACGCAAGATCAGCCGGCAGTGGCGGATCAAACGGATGCATCACCCGAGTTGCTCGAGACCATTCAATTAGAGGAGTCGCTTAAATATGTGTTTTCGGAGGCGTTTCGATCTGACATTGTTTCTGAGTCAAACCAACGCGTATTTGTATCCAATCAAGGACAGACGATTACGGTGATAGACGGGGTCATTTCGGGAGCCGCTGAATCGCAATTTAATGTTTACAAGGACCTGCTGCTATATCGATCGCGAGAAGTACTTTCTGAACGTCTGTCGAATCTGGGTATTGATATGTCCGTATCGAGTCTGGGAAGATTTGATGGCCGGCTTGCACTTGTGGTCGGAGCCGAATTTCCCGATCAGACGGTCCCCCAGGTTTGGATTGATAAGGAAACCTTCCAGCCCCTGGGTATGATTGTCTTCGGAGCCAAAAGCCCCTACAGCACCCCAACGGGTTTTCTTGAGATTCGGTATTCAAACTGGCAACAAATCGGAAAAATAAGTTATCCGATGCAAATTGAGTTTATTCAAGACGGCGTGACCGTGCGGGCAATTGAAGTCGATGATTATCAGATCAACCCGAACTTTCCAAAAGACGTCTTTGATATTGCGCGCCTGAAATCGGAATACCGCGAACGAAAGGCAACGTCGGACCGGACGGATGAGAGCGAAGGTTTAAGCGAAGTTCAAAAAACCATCGAGGAATTTAAAAAAATATTTGAATAAAGGACGTGTGAAAATTCGACGCCTCAGGCCCAATTTTAATATTGCAATTTGGCCCGATTTTTGAGAGACTATGCAGTTAAAAAACACTTTTGAAATTCCTATCCCAATAGAAAGGCAGCGCACATTTTAAAATTCTGCACAATCCCCAAAATGATATTTGCCGGCAATGAAAGGTCCTTCGGGCATCGCACCAAGGGCTTTTTCGCTTTTTTAGCCTGGGCAATGGGGAAACATCAGATGGCAATCTGCAAGATAATGCGGCTGATTGATGATTAATTTTTTTCAATAGAACTGAGTATGGGGAGAAGATGGCAAAGGACACAAAATATATTTTTGTAACCGGTGGTGTGCTTTCATCTCTTGGCAAAGGGCTTGCATCGGCCGCGATTGGAGCGTTGCTGGAAAGTCGGGGCCTGACGGTGACCATCCAAAAACTGGATCCCTATATAAATGTGGATCCGGGAACGATGAATCCCTTTCAGCATGGCGAGGTGTTTGTGACCGATGACGGAACCGAAACCGATCTTGATCTGGGGCACTATGAACGCTTCACCCACGCCAGATTGGGCAAAGACAATAACTTTACCACCGGTAAAATTTATCATTCCGTCATTACCAAAGAGCGTAAAGGGGAATACCTGGGCGGAACCGTGCAGGTCATCCCGCACATCACAGATGAAATTAAAAACAGTATCAAACTGGCCGCCGACGATGTTGATGTGGTCATTGTCGAAATTGGTGGTACCATCGGCGACATTGAAAGCCTGCCATTTTTAGAGG
>JBFFCW010000354.1:0-4487 GCA_041559695.1 Desulfobacterales bacterium | reverse complement strand
GGGTCGGGACGGCAATGGTCGTCCGCCGCGTAACCGTTTTGAAGTCTTCATCTTTTATTTTGATGGCAATGGTTTTGGCGCGCACGCCCGCCTGCCTTAACTGCCGGGCCACTTCCCCGGACTGGCTCAAAAGGAAGCGTTTCAGCAGCTTGACATCGCGTGTGTCTGCTGCCAGTGTGCGTTCGCTGCTGATGGATTTGTGAGGCGCATGCGGCGTTACCCGGGAATCGTCGTTGCCGGATGAAAGGGCTCGCAGGCGGTTGCCGAATTTGCCCAGGTGCTTTATCAGCGATTTTTCCGGCAGCCGTTGAACGTCGCCCAGGGTTCGAATACCCAACAGCTCGAGCTGGCGAAACATCTTTTTGCCGACGCCCGGGACTTTTTTTACCGGAAGCGAATCAATAAACGCGGCGACCTGATCCGGCAGGATCAATGTCAGCCCGTCGGGTTTTTCCATATCGGAGGCAATCTTGGCCAGAAATTTGTTGGGCGCCATCCCCACCGAACAGGTCAGGCGAACGGTTTCTTTAATTTTTCTTTTGATTTCCCAGGCGATTTCCAGGGGTTCGCCGAACAGACGCTGACATCCCGTAATGTCCAGGTAGGCTTCATCGATGGACACGGGTTCCACCAGAGGAGAAAAATCCCGCAGCAGGGCCATCACTTTTTTCGATACTTCTTTATAGCGCCCCATTCGCGGGGGCACAAAACTGCCTTGGGGGCATTTCTGTTTGGCCTGATAGACCGGCATGGCGGAATGGATGCCGAACTGCCTGGCTTCATAGCTCGCAGCTGAAACCACTCCGCGGCTGGAGGTGCCCCCGACGATGACGCATTTGTTCTTAAGCCGGGGATCATCGAGTTGTTCTATGGAGGCATAAAACGCATCCATGTCGATGTGCAGAATCATCCGATAATCCGTCCCACGCCCCGTGATCCAGGGAAATAGCTTGCGATTTATTACAAAATTGTATTATTCTAGTCAAACGTTGACAGATTCGTAAGCACTTTTTATTTAACTCAGACCGGTTGAAGTAAAAAGGCTTTTTTGACCACGAAAGCAAGAAAGAACGAATACACGAAAAAGGAATAAATAATAAAATTTGGTGCTTTTCAGATTTTGTGTTTTCGTGGTTAATTCATAGTTTTGCCGAGGGATACAAAGTTCACTTTTAGGAAACGAGATTGAAAGCCATGAAACCCATTGAAGAAGTTACGCTGCTTTACGAAATCACCAATGCGCTAAACGAGCATCTGGATTTGAGAAAATCTCTGTATACGGTGCTGGATATCCTGTCGAGTTCGCTGAATATGGTGCAGGGCACTATAACAATTTTGAATCCCCTGCGCAATGAGATTAATATCGAAGTGGCCCACGGCCTGACGCAAAGCACGATGAACCGGGTCAAGTACAAGCTTGGAGAGGGTATTACCGGGAAAGTGATCGAAACCGGCAAGGCGGTTTCAATTCCCAAAATCAGCGAAGAACCGCTCTTTTTGGATCGCACCGCGACACGCAAGAAAAAAAAGGGCAAAGAGCGATCATTTATCTGTGTTCCGGTCAAAAAAGGCAAACAGGTCATCGGCGCCCTCAGTGTGGACCGACCGTTTAACGAAGCCTATTCGCTCAAAAGCGGAGAGAAACTGCTTTCGGTTATAGCGGCGATGATCGCCAGCCATGTGATCAAGCTTGAAACCATTCGTCTGGAAAAAGAACGGCTGCGTGAGGAGAACCGCCGGCTGCAAAACGTGCTCAAAGACAAATACAGTATCAGCAATATTGTCGGCAACAGCAATAAAATGCGTGAGGTTTTTCAAATGGTCTCGCAGGTTTGCAAGAGCAATGCAACCGTTCTGATTCGGGGCGAAAGCGGGACCGGCAAAGAGCTGGTTGCCAACTCGATTCACTACAGCAGCCATCGGGCAAAAAATCCCTTTGTTAAAGTCAATTGTGCCGCTTTGCCCGTCAATCTGATTGAAAGCGAACTGTTTGGCCATGAGAAGGGTTCGTTCACCGGCGCCATCAAACAAAAAATCGGCAAATTTGAACTGGCTCACAAGGGCACCATTTTTCTCGATGAAATCGGATCTCTGGGTCTGGATGTTCAGGCCAATCTGCTGAGGATACTTCAAGAAAAAGAATTTGAGCGGGTCGGGGGGCACCGGACGCTCAAAACCGATGTGCGCATTATCGCTGCCACCAATAAAAACCTGGAGGAGGCGGTTGAGGACGAGTCTTTCAGGGGTGACCTCTACTATCGATTGAATGTTTTTCCGATTTACCTGCCGCCGCTGCGCGAGCGCAAGACCGATATATTGCTGCTGGCGGACCATTTTCTCGAAAAATATGCCAAAGAAAATCACAAAAATATTAAAAGACTGTCGACACCGGCCATTGACATGCTCATGGAATACCACTGGCCGGGAAATGTCAGAGAGCTTGAAAACTGCATTGAACGTGCGGTGCTGCTTTGCGAGGAGGGCGTGATTCACAGCTACCATCTGCCGCCAACCCTTCAAACCGGTAAAGAATCGGGTACCGTACCCGCGCTCTCACTGGAGGATGCCGTCGCCAGCCTGGAGAAAGAGATGATCATCGACGCCCTGAAAAACACCCGGGGCAACATCACCCTGGCAGCCGAAATTTTAAAGACGACCGTGCGGAAATTTGCCTATAAAGCGCAGCGGTATGGTGTGGATTATAAACATTATCGCTAAAATCGCCCGCCCAACCCTCATCTCTGATCCGATCATTTTTTTGTTGCGGCGAGATGCCGCTCCCACAAATTTAAAGATACAAATCAGAGGATATTGCAAATTTTAAAATCAGTGGGAGTGGCTTCCAGCCACCAATCATACGCTCCGCTGTTGAACCAATTTGCGCCGTTTCATCAAACAAAATCTAAATCCTCTGAAACCCGTTTCGGCAGTTTCGAATTGGAATAAAAAAGCCCCGCTGATCAGAGCGGGGCTGTAATCATTTCAATGGACTGACCGGCACAACCGGTAAACGGGCAAACCTTTACCTATATATCATAATACAGGTAAAACTCGTGGGGATGCGGACGCAGTTTAATGTCGTTGATTTCATTTTCGGTTTTGTATTCAATCCACATGGCGATAGCATCCTGGGTGAACACATCGCCTTTTAACAGGAATTCCTGATCGGCTTTTAAAGCCTCGATGGCCTCATCTAAAGATCCGGGAGCCGACGGGATTTCAGCCAATTCTTCCGGGGGAAGATTATAAATGTCTTTATCCAGCGGGTCGCCCGGGTCGGTTTTATTCTGGATGCCGTCAATGACGGCCATCAGCATGGCTGAGAAAGCCAGGTATCCGTTGCAGGACGGATCCGGGGTTCGGAACTCGATGCGTTTGGCTTTCGGTGATGTCGAATACATCGGCAAACGGACCGCGGCACTGCGGTTGCGGCTGGAGTACGCCAGATTGACCGGGGCCTCGAAACCCGGCACCAGGCGCTTGTATGAGTTGGTGGTCGGGTTGGTAAAGGCGGTCAACGCGCGGCAGTGCTTCAGGATACCGCCGATGCCGTAAAGCGCCTCCTGGGATATTCCGGCATATTTGTCACCGGCAAACAGCGGCTGGTTTTCTTTCCAGATGCTGATGTGCGTATGCATACCGGTGCCGTTATCCTCAAACAGCGGTTTGGGCATGAAAGTGACGGTATGATTGTGGCGATAGGCCACATTTTTAAGCACATATTTAAACCACATGAGCTGATCGGACATCTGCAGCAGGGGTTTGTAGCGCATGTCGATTTCAGCCTGTCCGGCGGTGGCCACTTCATGGTGCTGCGCCTCGATTTCGATCCCCAGGTTTTGCAGCGTCAAAACCATCTCGGTGCGCAAGTCCTGGAATTTGTCCATGGGTGGAACCGGGAAATAGCCTTCTTTGTGGCGCGGCTTGTAGCCCAGGTTGGGACCCTCGTCGCGGCCGGTGTTCCAGTTGCCTTCGACGGAATCGATCTCATAAAAAGCAGAAAAGCGGTTGGATTCAAAGCGAATGTCATCGAAGATAAAAAATTCGGCTTCCGGACCGAAGTAGGCCACGTCGCCGATGCCGCTGCTCTTTAAATACGCATCTGCTTTTTGCGCAATATTTCGCGGATCGCGGCTATACGGTTCCCGGGTGACCGGATCAACGATGTTGCAGATCAACACCAGGGTCGGGGCTTCATAAAACGGGTCCATTTTTGCGGTCGTTGCATCGGGAACCACCAGCATGTCGCTGGCATGAATCGGTTGCCAGCCGCGAATGCTGGAGCCGTCGAAGCCGAAACCGTCTTCAAAACTGGATTCCCCCAGTTCGGAGATCGGAACTGTAAAATGTTGCCATAATCCCGGAAAATCCATAAACCGCAGATCAACAACGACTGCGCCGTTTTCCTTTGCCATGCTCAATACTTCTTTGGGTGTCATCAGGTAGTTCCTCCTCTTTCTTGGTTGAATAGTTAATTGGATAAATAG
>JBFFCW010000353.1:0-4494 GCA_041559695.1 Desulfobacterales bacterium | reverse complement strand
GCACCCGATAATCCCGCCGCCAACAATAACAACATCACACCGATTATCTAAGCCGATATTATGTCCCATAATATTATCCTCCTGTTGCGTGACTCTAATGCATCGGATACCCTTTTAAGATAAAAAATCGTCCAGGCGATGCTGTTAGATCGAGTCGACCATTCATAGCACCCACCGTGCGATCACCCATTCTCCTTATCATTCTTGTTTGGAACTAAGCCCAGGATTTTGCGAGCCTCATCCGGTGTGGCCACTTCTCTTCCCAGTTCCTTGCTCAAACGGACGATCCTTTCGACAAGCCTTTCGTTGGTCGCCAATTCCCCTTTCTTATAGTAGATATTATCCTCCAAACCCACTCTTACATGTCCGCCCATCAGTAGCGCGTGAATGCCCATTCTTAGCTGGGCAGCCGCAATGCCCGAGACCGTCCATGTACTTCCTGCAGGCAGGCCGGAGGACAGGTGGGCCAAGTGCTCTATTTTTGCCGGCATCGCCCCCCGCAGACCCATCACAAAGTTGAAATGCAGCGGCCGATTCGCCAGCTTCCGATCTGCCAGTGTAATCGCATTGTTTATCATGCTCAAATCAAATATCTCCATTTCCGGTTTGATCTCAAGCCGATGCATCTCTTCGGCCAGTGCTTCAATCAAGTCCGGCGGATTGACATACGCTGAATTAGGAAAATTTACCGAACCTGTTGTCAAACTTGCCATCTCGGGACGCATTTGCAGACGTTGAATGCGACTTTCCAAGTCGGTACCTGCCCTGCCCCCGGTTGAAACCTGGACTATCAAATTGGACCGCTCTCTGATCCGGTTGACGATCTCATGGAAAATCCGGGGATCATCCGAAGGATTTTCGTCTTCATCCCGTATGTGGATGTGAGCGATCGACGCCCCTTCATCCTCACAGCGGAGCGCACAGGTTACGATCTCTTCAACCGATACGGGGACGTGCGGCGTATCCTTTTTTTGGGGAATGGATCCGGTGGGCGCGACCGTTATAATCAATTTCTCCATATTTGATATTATCCTTTCAAGATCTTAATGAAACGCTTACTATTTATATAATAGTCAAAATTTATATCAAAAATAATTTGTGCATTTAATGGCCGAAAAGTGGCGGCACTATGTCACTCCCGCGCAGGCGGGAGTCGATATAAAATTGAATTTTCTGGATTCCCGCCTGCGCGGGAATGACTGGCGGAGCTGATCATGCTTTACGTTAAATGGTATTTGCTTGTCACCATTTTTAAAATTTTTTGGGAAACAAGATACTAAGTGTTGGCTTAGAAGCTTATCACGTTAGACCATGCGCTTTCTCCGCACTTTTCAATATTTTCTCCAGCTCCTTGACCACAACCGGTTCTAAACTCGATGGTTCTGAAACGTTTAAAAGATCAAGCGCCTTCTTCTGTGCCATTTGCTCAAGGCTTAAACTTCCCTTCTTGACCCAGTCCTCATACGTTCCCTTACTGCATAAATCCGAGAGGCACAGCTCCTGGCGCATGTGAGCCAAGGTGTGCGGGCTGCCTAAATACTGCCCCCCCGGCCCGATCTCTTTAATCAGATCGACGCCAAGCGTTTCTTCATCCAGCGTAATACCCGCCAGGATCCGTTTGGTGCGCTTGGCGATATCGTCATCGATGACCAATTGGGATAGGCTGACCGCATAATTGCTCTCCAGCGTTCCGGCGCAATTGTTCAAATTCGCACCGGCCAGGACCGCCAGCAAGAGATTACCCTGTTTTTCAAACCCGGCCTGACAATCGACCAGTTTTGAATCGGTTCTGCCGCCGCTGCCCTCTTTCGGCATTTCATAAAATCTTGCCATTTCGGTGGTCGCCACATTCAGCAGGCCCGTCTCGGGTGAGCCGAAAGAAATGTTTCCGCTTCGAATATCCATGGTCGTTGAAACGCCACCGTAGATTACCGGCGCCCCCGGATTCGCAATCTGAGTCAGCGCGATCCCGGCCAGTTGCTCGGCGTTGGTTACCAGCAGGGTACCGGCCAGGGTGACCGGTGAAGAAGCACCGGCAAAAGGCTCAGAATATATGATAACCGGCAGACCCGCGCGAGCCAACCCAACCATGTTTTCAGCCGCCCGTTCGGCAAAAAACAGCGGTGCAATCGGGCACTCGGTAGCGGAAAAAATCGGCCGGCGTCGCAGCTCATCTTCCCCACCCTGCACCGCGGCGACCATCTCCAGCAAGTAAGGCAAATTCCTCGCGTCATAGGATGCAGCCGTAATAGAATGTTTGGCGGTGTTTTCAAATGTTGCCTTCCAGCGGTACAATTCCACGACGCAGTTCGGAACATCCGAGGGCATTACGGATACATGGAAAAAATCCAGATGTTCCAATTGCTGGGTCAAACGCGCAAACTCAGCCAGATCATTTAACGTTCCGAGTCGCCTTTCACCCGTTTCAATGTCGTGTACCACCGGGGCACTGCCCAACGTGCCGTAATAAACGGAATCCGGTGATCCTTTTCCGTCCAGATAAAGATCATGTTTCGTATCTCTGCCGCCCAGCGTAATGCCTTTGGGGGCGGTCTTCAGCGATTTCATGATGGTGTCCCTGTCGAACTTGACGCGCCATAAGGTCCGGTCGCCTTGCTTGCCGGTAACTTCACATGGAATGTCGTGCTCCTGCAGGGTGTTGGCAACCATTTCCGAATCGATTTGAATGCCGGTTTCTTCGAGAATCGAGAGCGAGGCTTCATGGATGCGCTCTTTTGCCGCTGTGTCCAGTAGGCCCATTTGGGGAACTGCCGTTAGCATCATCAAGCCTCCTTTATTTTTTTAATAAATCGATTGCGATTTCAGTTGCTTCCTGGGCATCGGCGCCGTAAGCATCTGCGCCGATTTCCTCCGCCCAGTTTTGGGAAGAAGCGGCGCCACCGATCATCACCTTGAAGTCTTTTCTATGACCCATTTCTTTTAAAGCGTCTACCACTTCCTTTTGCGCAATGATGGTCGTCGTCAATAAGGCCGAAAGACATATCATGTCGGCTTGATTCTTTCTGGCAGCATCAATGATATTCGGCGCAGCCGCGTCTATTCCGAGGTCGATCACTTCGAACCCGTTCGCCATCAGCAAGCTGGATACCATCGTCTTTCCGATATCATGCAAATCACCCTTAACGGTTGCAATGACGATCCTCCCCACCGGCTCTTGGGCCACCTGGTTTTCACGCAGTTTGGGCTCCAGGATCGCCAGCGAACTTTTCATTATTTCGGCTGCCGCCACCAGTTCCGGCAAAAACATATCTCCCTTACCGAACCGATCGCCCACAACCATAATGCCCGCTTTAAAGCCGCCCTCGATGAAGTCGACCAATTCCGAAGCGCCCATTTCAGAAGATGCTTGCTCGGCGATCTGGATTGCCGCAGCCTTATTCAGCGTGATAATTGCTTCTTTTGCCTTTTGCTGAAGACCCTGTTCTTGAACTTCCGCAGCCATCGCGACGTCCTCCTTCATCAAGTTGTTCGCTTCGTTCACAACCTGTCGATAGCCTGCAGGTCGTGCGATTGGAATAGTGGGAAAATGGAATGCTGGAATATTGGTTATTTTTTGAACCGCATTGAAAAACAATCAACTGTTGAATTCCCAGGATGTTTAATTATTCACCTAAAAATCGAGAAAGGTTCAATTCATCGAGCGGGATAGTGGTTTTATCATCGCAAATCAGTTCCTGAATCAGTTTGCCCGAACCAGGCCCCATACCGATCCCATGCCCGCAATGACCCGATGCCATAATGAATCCTTCGACACCATCAACCTTCCCCAAAATCGGCAGATCGTCGGCGGTATTGGGGAAAAAATTGGCATAGGAGCGAATGATACGGACGGTTTTGAGCATCGGCATCGCTCTGACATTTACCTTTGCCATGAGCTCGATCTCCTCCTGAATGGTTCTTTTATCATATCCCGTCTTGCGCCAGCTCGCGCCAATCAGAAGATTCCCGGCGGTCTGCTGACTCATAACGAGGCCACAGCCCAATCCGCCCTCTTTACCGGTATCTTCCTCTACCATGTAAGACGCACCCATAATCACATGCGAAACGGTCGGCGGCAACTGTTCGGTAACCAGCATGGCCAGTTGAAAGGGAGAAACCGGCACTTTTATGCCGACCATGTCACCGATGAAACTCGCCCAGCTCCCGGCGGCATTTACCACCGTGTTTGTTTTGATCGTGCCTTTATCGGTAACCACCCCTTTGATTTTGCCGCCTGTGACCTCAATTTCCTTTACCTCCGTATAATGAAAAAGCTGTGCCCCCAGCTTTTGCGCTTCCAGGTTTAAGGCAATGACCAGGAAAATAGGATTGGTTTTTCCATCGATCGGACTATAGACCGCGCCGAAGACCCTTTCCTTTGCAAGGTGGGGCTCCAGTTCAAGTGCCTGTTTGGCATCAATCATTTCCAGTGGGTATCCATCGTCTGATCTTTTCTGAAGATACGATTCTACAAAAGGAAGTTGCGTTTCATCT
>JBFFCW010000352.1:0-4495 GCA_041559695.1 Desulfobacterales bacterium | reverse complement strand
TGGGTTCGTCAATGAACGTTTCTATTTCAAACCCAAAGGGCTTGAGCAAAGCACCGGCTTCCGGCCTTTTCGGGAATTCATCAAGAGGGAAAGGAACAATTTCTTTTAATGAAAGAATGAATGCTTTCCCCAGGGGATGACTGATCACAATGCGCCCCTCAGCTTTCATCATCCTGCTGAGATTAGAGAAAGCACTTGCCTTGTTAACGATGTTGGGATAACAGGCATTAAGGAAAGCCTCATCGATACTGCCTCCCGGCAAATTGAGATCCCGAACATCCGCCATAATGGTTTTCACGTAAGGGTAGTTTTTTCTCAATTGTTCCAGCATACCTTCTGAAAAGTCGCAGGCATGAATGCAACCGGGCTTATATTTCTTGATAATGGGTATCAAAATTCCCGTGCCAGACCCCACATCAAGAACTGTATCACCCCTGGTGATCTTGCCATGTGCTACTATTTGCTCAAGACGTTCAGGCACGCCCGCAGGCAAAGGCGGCTCAAAGAGTTGGTATAGTTTATCAAATGAATTTTGCTGGAGTCTGTTAATCCTCTGAACTTCCTCTTCGTTGACAGTCTTAAAAGGTGTCATAGGGGGCCTTTGTGGTATCGTTTTGATGAAGACGCTTTTACGCCTCTGGCTTTATTGAATATTCCTAAACTTAACTTAAATCAACGCAAGATAAATGAAAAGAAAAAATTCACACGACTTGGTCAGTCAGACTTATCAGCGGTTTTGCGACCGGCTGCTATCCGGGGAACTCCTCAAGTGATCAAATAAGAGGGCCGAAGTTAGCTATTTTACTTCAAAATTCCCGGGTTAAATACCTTCGCGGCCGGAGCCCGCTCCCACAAGTTGGCTTAGTGCATTGGTGCTTGTGGGTTTAGGGGACGGTCGTGCGGGAGGAGCATCGGTGCCAATGATCAAATGAAAGTTTTTCGGGCAGAGATATTTCATGCAGATCACAGATCACAGCTAAAGCCATTTTACTGATAAGAGAATAATATCTGCAATACTCGGGAACTCTCAAAATTGAAGTGTAAACTTATCCAAAGTCAAACACCTTCCGGTTTTTGGGATACTACCTAACTGAACTCACATATTATGTTGATTTTCTCGTCAATTGTTGTTTGGAAAACTGTATATTCGGTATGCGCAACCTACACATTGGCTGAATTGCATAAATCGGCTATGAACTTACAAATCTCTATTTTTTTTAGATAGCTTCATCAAATCTTAAAATCACAAATCCTCATCCAAACACCCCCCATCTTAAAAACTCTGGGAAAATTCGGTATTTATTTTTTTGTGAATTTTAAGAACGGATACTTCTGAAATTTTCTGATTTTTTTGAATCGGATATTGTGATATCCATTTAATATCTTTAAAAACGCCAATATGCATGTATTCTCAATCGGTAGTTGGGTAACATTTGGTTTTGGTATGCGTCGCGGGCGTTTGCACTCTACTACACGCTGCAGTGTGTCGTTGCGTGGATTGTTGCCTGGCAGGAGCAGAACCCGCACCACCGGCCGCTGCGTCTCGTGACGTTTGCGTTTCTGGCCGTGATGTGCTTCCTGGTGTTTGCGCTCGGCATTCCATCCGGGTGACGCAGACCCTGATTTGCATGAGGCCTTTTCATTTGAAAAGAGGTGAGATGATGGAAGATGAGATGCAAAAAAAGTTCGGCGATGCAACCGGAAATAGAGGTACGCAACCGGATAGCGGCTCCGAAGGTGAAGTTTCGCGGGTATCGCAACCCGATGAGCAACAGCCGGATGAGGCCGCAGTCTGGAAGGATAAGTATGTCCGTCTATTCGCCGATCTGGAGAACACCAAAAAGCGGCTGGCCCGTAGTTCCGCACAGGAAGTGGAGGCGGAAAAGGAAGCGCTTCTGCGAGACGTGTTGCCTGTGGCCGATGGCCTGGATCTGGCCCTGATGCCTACACAACAAGAAGACGATAACCGGAGCATCCTACAGGGAATCGAGTTGGTTCGGAACATCCTCAACAAGTTCTTTATCAAATATGATGTGAAAGCGATCGATGCCTGGGGCAAGCCGTTTGACCCCAGGCTGCACGAAGCCATAGGTGTGGTTCGTCATCCTAAGTTCCCTCCCAACACCGTGGTGAGGGTGGAACAAAAAGGATATTTGTACCGCGATAAGCTGCTGCGCCCGGCGCAGGTTTTGGTGACGCCGAGCTAAGAAGATAACCGAGACTGGATTTTAAGATTTCAGGTAAACCACTCAACCTGATTCATAAGATGCCACTTGTAAGGGAATCGCATGGAATACAAGGATTACTACAGCATTTTGGGTTTGGACCGCAAAGCCAGCCAGCAGAAGATCAAAAAAGCTTACCGTAAACTGGCCCGCAAATATCATCCCGACGTCAACCAGGGGGACAAAGGGTCCGTAGACAAGTTTCAGGAGATAAACGAGGCTCACGAAGTGCTGTCCGATCCTGAAAAACGCCGGAAATACGACCAGCTTGGCTCAGAGTGGCAGCATCATCAGCGAACCGGTGGTGGACGCGAGGACTTTAACTGGGGACAGTGGCAGTCCGCGCCCGATCAGAACTACACCCATCGAACGGTCAGCCCCGAGGAATTTGAAGAGCTGTTCGGCGCTGAGGGCGGGTATTCGGATTTCTTCGAAAACCTGTTCGGCAGGGCCGCCCGGCCGCAGGCCGGCTACGGTGCCGGTGATCAGCAATTCTATTATGAGGCGCGACCGCGGCCGGGCCGGGACAGCGGACATGCGCTCCAGGTAACGCTCGATGAAGCGTTTCACGGAACCAAGCGGGTGTTCGAATGGGAAGACGGTCGCAAAATCGATGCCAAAATCCCGCGCGGGGTGAAGACCGGGTCCCGTGTGCGGCTCAAGGGACAGGGCGGTCCAGGGATCGGCGGTGGTAAACCGGGGGATCTGTATCTTATTATTGAGGTTTTGCCCGATAATCGTTTCCAACGCGACAACGATGACCTGGCGACCACGGTTGCGGTGGATCTGTTTACAATGTTGTTGGGCGGCAAGTTGTCAGTGCCCGGCATCGACCGCATGGTGAAACTGGATATAGCACCGGAGACCCGCAACGGTCGGGTATTTCGGCTGCGGGGACTGGGGATGCCAAAGATTAAACACCCGGATCAACGCGGTGATTTGTATGTCACCGTGGAAGCGGTTCTGCCGCAACACCTGACTGCCGGGGAGAAGGAACTGGTTGAGCAGTGGAAGAATATGCGTTAGCAGGTGAACAGACCCGGATTGAACGCTGAAGATTAAAGCCGGATATCTGAAAAATTGACAGATCAACTGGTTCAACGCCTCGACCCAAATGATGACACGGTCTGGGGCGATGAGCCGCGCTGGGTCAAACATCTTCAACCCGACTGAATGAGAGGAAGAATATGAACAAATACCCGATTGCCATTTGCTCCGATCATCCCGAAGTTCATTTTGAGCGCAGGACAGTAGCTCGCCTAGCAAGGGTTTCCGAAGAGTTTATCCAGCAATGCGAGCGTCACGAATTGGTTACATGCCGTATCATGCTTCACGGTAGAAAGGGTTTGTGCTTGGCGGATGTTTACAAACTAAAACGAATACGTCACTTGCACGAAGATATGGGGCTGGATCTGGAGGCTGTGGATTTCGTGCTGCGGTATCAGAACCGAATTCAGACGATACAACGCCGTCTGGACGAAATGGAGCAGCTTATGCGCCAAAAGGAGCAGGAACACCTGAGCGAGATTCTGGCGCTTCGCCGGCGGCTGGCACAGCTATCGGAAGGGGATTAGATGTTTTTTTTAAAAGTTTGAGTGAAAACCACTCACACTGCTTCAAGTTCGAATTCTTTTTAGAGGAAACCATGCATTTTTTTTCAGTATTCACTCTTATGACACTAACGCATGTGCTGATCATAATCGGCGTATCCATTCGGGTCATCAAGGTACTCCGGTGGCGACATCTCTGGCCTGGCTGCTGTTGGTGTTCTTCTTGCCTCTGGTGGGCGCAATTGCCTAATCCTCCATGTTATCATCGACCAATGTAAGTTACGACTCCGTTCGTGGTATGAACGAAGACACAGTTATGTGCTGCAAAACCACACTGTGACCACTCAGATGAATACCCACTACCAAACTGATGAGAGCTATTTAGAATAAAGCCTTGTCGATACAACTCAGACTCAGACAGGGTCAAGAAATGCGTGGTCTTAATTGTGACGTATGAATGATCTAAAAATCAATATCAATTCAAAAACCTGTGCTTTACTCCAACATATCCACACTTTTGAACCCCGAAAAATATTTGTGATACTCATTTTATATCACAGGTGTAGTAATCTGCTATTTAAGCATTTTTTCAAAGTTTTATATTAATGGTTGGAATCCAAACTTTAGCTGAATTGCAGACTACGGCTATAAATCTGCAATATCGAATCTTCCAATTTATTTTTGATTTTATCCCTCAATACAATTCGATGAATATCCTGA
>JBFFCW010000351.1:0-4499 GCA_041559695.1 Desulfobacterales bacterium | reverse complement strand
GCGCAAATGCGCCCATCATCATCTCAACGGCTTCCTGAACACTGGCCGGCGCCATGACCAGCAGCTTATAGTCTCCATGGCCTCCCCCTTTTACCGATTGCATGTAATCCGCCTGGGAAGGAAGGATACCACCCAGTCCCGGCCCGCCGCGCATAATATTGACAAACACCGCCGGTAACTGTGCTGCGGTGATATAGCTGATGCCTTCACTCATCAGACTGACGCCTGGGCTGGAAGAAGTCGTAAAAACCCGCTCCCCGCTGGCCGCCGCACCAAGAATCATATAGGATACCGCAACTTCGCTTTCACCCTGTAAAAACACACCGCCGGCCTCCGGCAGACGCCGGGCGAGATATTCGGCGACCTCGGATTGCGGCGTGATTGGATAGGCAAAATAATTCAAACAGCCGGCCCGAATAGCAGCCTCGCCAATGGCTTCATTGCCTTTCATTAATACTTTCCCCATATATTCCTCCAATTATTTTTTAACTGAATCTTGCATTAAAATTAATGAGAATATGAGAGCCTCCGACTCGTGCAAAATTCATTTACCACCGGCCGCTTCCGCGTCAATTTCGCTGATGGTTATCGCTACATCCGGGCACATCGTGCAGCATAAGGCACAAAAAATGCAATCTTCTGGACGCGCCTGAAATGCCGGAAAATAGCCTTTGGTGTTCACCTCATTTGAAATTTCCAGGACATTTTTCGGGCATACGGTTACGCACAAACCGCAGCCCTTGCATCGATCGTTGTCAATTAAATGCTCGTAAGCCATAAATCAAGATCCCTCCACTGAGATATAAAGTCGATTCTGTATTTTATATTAAGCGACATACGCTATTTACATATTGAAATTTTACCACGAAGTTCACGCGGGACACAAAGTAGAAACAAAAAAAGATTTTGCATTTATCTTTGTGCACTTTGTGAGCTTTGTGGCGAACGAAATCAATAACACCTCTTTCGCCGGACCATAATAGCGCCGCATGCACCAAATCGCAAGCGTCACCGGGAAGAACCCGTTTTCCCGAGCGGAACAGGTTTTTGCCACGGCGGTACCAGTTGCCTATCTATCGCCAGTACCGGACAGGCAAATTGCCGGGAATCGACAACCGACAGCAATTCCCGCGAGACGGTAATAAATTCAAGCGGCAACCCGCTGGATTGGCACAAGTCATTAACAAAATCATAGCCCCCACATATATCCTCCGCGGTGGTTTCATCAATTAGATTCGCATTGCCGATAATACCGTCAATAGACAGCCTGGAAGCCTGCTCGATTTGCTTGCGGATCTTGAGGCAGCCTTCAACCGTTTCGGTAAAGGGTCTCAATGGATTGATAACCTGCAGAACCCTGAGGGGTTTTGCTTTAAGCTCGCCCTCAAGTGTCGCCAGTACGGTCGCACCCACATCATCACCGCCGACATCCAGCAGTGTCAACTGGCTCGGCCGTCGTATTAACCCGGCCACCTGTGGGCTAAGTATCGGAAGATCGGCCTGCAGATATTGCTCTGGTGGAAGGACGATTTCGATTCCCAGCTCCGCTAGCGATCCTCTGGCTTCGCGTGTTCGAAAATACGGATTCACCAAGTCAAGATCAGCGATTCGAACGTCGATCCCGCCAAGTTTACGGTGCGCCGCCAGGTTAATGCACACTTCGGTTTTACCGCTGCCGTAGTTGCCGACGACAACGACGATTCCTGTCAAATTAATTTCCACCAGATGTCAACTCGATAGCTTAATTCAGTTTAAACTCAATTGGGGTTGTCGTTATAACGTGGTTGCCATATGATGTAGCAAAGGCCATCAGGCAACCAACCCAAAAATAGCCTGCATTTGTAAGAATTATTGTCAGTGATGTCAAGCTTTTTCACTTTTGATGCATCCGGCAATGTGATAATAAGAAAGTGATTATAATGCCCGAATACTTGGGGCCTCACGCAAAGCCGCAAACGCGTCGGGGGTTCTTTACTTGATTAAATCATTATTCTTTGCGAGCTTAGCGGCTTTGCGTGAATATTAAATCAAAAGATTTTGAAACCACCTTCAAAAAAGGAGAGGGCTTTGGCAAAAGTACGAACCGGATTGGAACGATTTTTAGAATCACCGCCAAAATGGGTTGCGGGCAGTCGTCTGGGACTTTTATGCAATCCGGCTTCCGTAGACCCGATGCTCAATCATGCCCGATTTTTGGTCGATCGCCGCTTGCCGGGCAAACTGACCGCCCTGTACTCCCCGCAACACGGATTTTTCGCCGAAAAACAGGACAACATGATCGAATCCGCCGATATGCAAGAGCCGGTTTTAAAAATACCGGTGTATAGTCTTTATGGAAAAACCCGTATCCCCACCGAAGAAATGCTCGACCCTATTGATGTGCTTTTGGTCGATCTACAGGATGTCGGCACCCGGGTCTACACGTTTATATATACATTATCCTATTGCCTCATGGCCGCTGAAGCATTGAACAAAAAAGTGGTGGTTCTTGACCGTCCCAATCCGATTAACGGCGTAACCATTGAGGGTAACTGCCTTAAACCTGACTGGTGTTCATTTGTCGGACGCTTCCCACTGCCCATGCGACATGGGCTAACCATCGGTGAACTGGCGCAGCTTTTCAATGAGCACTTTGAGATTGGCTGCAGCCTTGAGGTCGTTCAAATGGAGGGCTGGGGGCGTGCGATGTTTTACCGGCAAACCGGATTACCATGGGTGCCACCCTCACCCAACCTGCCCAGCCCTGTTTCAACCATGGTTTATCCGGGTCAGGTCATATGGGAAGGGACCAATGTTTCTGAAGGCCGCGGGACAACCCAGCCCTTCGAGCTTTTTGGCGCCCCCTATATAAATCCGGAAAAAATTGCTGCCTCCTTTGGTGCCGAATCGATCCCGGGCATTATCCTTAGAGCGGTTGTCTTCGAACCCACCGCAAACAAATGGCAGGCCCACCCGTGCAGGGGATTTCAAATTCATATCACAGACCCGGATGAATACCGGCCGTATGAGACCAGCCTGCGGCTGCTTCAGGCGGTCATCCAGCATCATAAAAAAGATTTCGAATGGAAAGCGCCGCCCTATGAATACGAAACAAAGAAACTTCCAATCGATTTGATTATAGGAGATGGCAAAATTCGCAGTCGTCTCGAAAATATGGAACCCCTTGAATCAATCATAGAATCCTGGCAAAGCGAACTTCAGGAGTTTTTTGAGATCAGCCGGGGATTTCATCTTTACCAATGAGTAGGCGTCAGGTGTCGGGTGTCAGGAATTCGAACCCAATGAGGTCGAAAATTATCAGATTTCGCATTCTGTCATCTGTCTACTGACACCTGAACACTGACACCCGACACCTTTTGAACCTTTGAACACTGAAACCTTAATAGGTGACCACCGAAAAAGTGAGGAGGCGGAGATTGGAAAAAGACCAGCCGGAATGGAAGCGAATGCGCTTTAAAAAAAACAAGGTCTGGCTTGCGGTCGATGGTTTCGGAAAGCCCCTTGAAGAAAACGGCAAGGTCTTAATCAAATATCAAATCGACCAACCGCATGAATACTGGGTCCGCAGGAGCAATATTAAACCCCTCGATTCCGATCCTGCGTTAACTCAAGAGATCCAAAATGATACGCCGGTGGCTCAAACCGGCGATAAGGAAGGAATTCTTATTTTTACGGACGGCGCTTCTTCCGGCAACCCGGGGCCGGCAGGTATCGGTGTGGTCATGCGCTTCGGCAAATATGAAAAAGAGATATCAGAATATATCGGCCTGGCAACCAACAATATCGCCGAACTTAAGGCAATACAGGCAGGATTGCAGGCAGTCAAAAAAACCGACCTTCCAGTGTGGATTTTCACAGACAGCAGGTATGCTTACGGGGTTCTGACACTTGGCTGGAAAGCCAAAGCCAATCGTGAAATGGTGCAATCGATAAAAAAAACGATGATGAAGTTTAAAAATTTAAAAATCGTCAAGGTCAAAGGTCACGCCGGTGATGAAGGCAATGAACGCGCGGATTTCCTGGCGACATCCGCTATCAAGCATTCCATCGATAAAAATACATAGAGCCCGGCAAGTCTGCATACCGGGCCCTGTTCGGTTGCCGAAACAAAAGCGGCTAATCTTTCTTGAGTGTTTCGATCTCCTCTTTGAGATCATCGATTTCTTTTTTATATTTTTCTACTTCTTCACCTTCACTGCTTTCAGGGGGGGATTCGACAGTTTCATCATCATCTTTCCAGGTATCTTTGAGCTCGTCAAAGCCGAGATAAATGGCTAAAGCTCCGCCCAGCAGAAGCATCGCCGGGATTATGCCGGCCAGAACCATTAAAAACTGTCCCCACCAAATGACAAGGCCAACGAGGCCCAGTGCCGCTGCGACCGCGCCACCAATTAAAGTTTTCATATTCGCATTAACCTCCTTTCACTTATAACTTAAAATCAGTTCCAAAGATGAGATTGGCTTTTCACATGGATATCATTGTATTATTAATATGATTC
>JBFFCW010000350.1:0-4529 GCA_041559695.1 Desulfobacterales bacterium | reverse complement strand
TTAAAAAAAGGGGAAACTCATGGCAGATCGACTATACTGATCCAAACGGCAAAAGAATCAGGAAGGCTTTTAAAAAAAAGAAAGAAGCCGAAGCTGAGCTTGCCAAGCGTGTGTCGCTGATTGCTGAAGGGCGCTATCTGGATGTTAAAAAGGACTTAAAGACCACGCTGGGCGAACTTGTTGAAAAGTACCTTGAAAATTTTACCCATCCCATGAAAGAGCACTATTGCCAGAATTTTAAAGAATATTTTGGGAAAAAAACGCTGCTTTCAAAAATCAGATATGTCGATCTTGAAACTTACAGAAACCATTTAAGGCGCAAGCCGACAAAATTTGGCCGCATACGCAAAGATGCCACGGTCAATCGTGAAATGTCCTGCCTGCACCATCTATTCAGCAAGGCTTTTGAATGGGAGATGGTTGAACAGAGCCCATTTGAAAGGGGCAAATCGCTGATGCTCAAGGAAAACAACGAGCGGGTCAGGTTTTTAAATGATGATGAAATTCAAAGGTTGTTGGAAAACTCCACACCCCATTTAAGAGATATCATCATATGCGCCATAAACACGGGTATGAGAAGAGGGGAGATATTAAATTTAAAATGGAGCCAGATCAGGGGTGGCTTTATTTACCTGCAAAAAGGGGTAAAAACAAAGGAAAGGCGCGAAATACCAATTAACGACGAATTGGATATCCTATTTAAAAGGATAAAGTCACAACATAATAAAAAAGGTGCAACTGTGATAAAGTTGGATGGAAATAAAGTGATCAGGATGGAAGGAAATCCTATTGAAGGTCAGGATTTAGCATCTGAATATGTGTTTACTTATAAAGGTAAAAAAGTTAAAAATATAAAAAAGGCATTTAAGACAGCCATGAAAAATGCAGGGATCACCGATTTCCGATTCCATGACCTGAGGCACACGTTTGCCAGCCAGGTGATTATGAGGGGAGGGGATTTAAAAGACGTCCAGGAACTTCTTGGGCACAAGTCCATGTCTATGACCCTGAGGTATTCTCACCTCTCGCAGGATCACAAAAAAAGAGCGGTTAACCTGTTAAATGGGTTGACCGCTTCGGCACGAAATCGTCACGAAGTCAAAAATGACGCAAATTTAAAAGATTATAATTTGCAGAAAAGTTTATAACCTGTTAAAATAAATATGGATTTTTGGTCGGGGCGAGAGGATTTGAACCTCCGACCCCTTGAACCCCATTCAAGTGCGCTACCAGACTGCGCTACGCCCCGACACGAACGATCTTTATTAGCACTCGGCATAAAACATGTCAACCATATAGAGGTGTCAGTGCTCATGGTCACAAACTGCAGGTTTCAGGTGTCAGCAAACAGATGGCATCATGCAGAATCTGATTATTGCTGACGTCACCAGGTTCGTATGCCTGACACCCGCAACCTGACACTTGTCAGCACTGACACCCGCAACCTGACACCTTAGGATATAATGGACCCTTTAAACCAGAAACTGATACGTCCCCCCCGTTTAAAGCCCGGTGACACCATCGGTGTCGTGGCCCCTGCCGGCCCATTTGATCCCAAAATTTTTTCACAAGGATTAAGCGCCGTGGAGTCGCTGGGATTTCGAACCCGGGTGAGCAATGAGATTTTTGAAAAAACCGGGTATCTGGCGGGAAACGATGCGCAGCGTGCCCGGCTTGTCAATCGACTTTTCAAAGACCCCGCCATCAGCGCGATCGTTTGCGCCAGGGGCGGATTTGGTTGTTTACGAATTTTGCCTCTGGTGGATTTTGATGTCATCCGGGAAAATCCAAAAGTTTTCATTGGCTTCAGTGACATTACAGCGCTGCTGGCGTCGATTACGACCCGCAGCGGGTTGGTTTCATTTCACGGCCCGGTGGTCACCACGCTGGCCAAAGCATCCGAAATCACCCGCAATACCCTGTTGGGGGCTATTTCATCTGACCTGCCGCTTGAGGTTCAGCCCGCCAATGGAGTTGTGATTCAGACGGGCAGGGCACAGGGGCCGCTAATTGGCGGCAACCTGACCACCTTATGCCACCTGCTGGGAACACCTTTTGAACTACGGTTTAAACACCGCATTTTATTGTTAGAAGATCGGGGGGAAGCCATTTACCGGATCGATCGAATGCTGTTTCAAATGAAACTTGCCGGATGTTTTGATGGTATTGCCGGTCTGGTTCTCGGCAGCTTTGAGGGCTGCGGTTCACTGGATGCTGTTTTTCAAGTTTTCGAAGAGCATTTTAGAGACATTTGTGCGCCGATTCTTGCCGGATTTGATGTGGGACATGGGCATCAAAACCTGACCATTCCCTTGGGCATCGATGCCGTCTTGGATACCGATAAACAACTTCTTTCATTTGCGCAACCGGCAACAGTGTGATGTCAGGGTTCAAGGGTCAGGGATTCGAGGATTTGTTAGATTAGTTTTATTTGTTTAATTGGTTTCATTGGTTGGCTTAAACTCAACCAATTGAACGAATTAGACCAATCAAACCAATTAAACAGCTGATAGCTGCCTGACGCCGGGAACCTGATGATAGAGAACGGAAGTAATATGCAAATGAAAGCGGTCGACGGATTGATGCGGCAGGCCATTGCTGAGAAAATTTTTCCCGGCGGCGTTTTACTGGTCTCTAAAGAAGCAGAGACCGTTTTCTTTAACGCATACGGGGTTAAGCATCTTTCCTCCCGAGCGCCCGTGAGTTCTGAAACGATTTTTGATTTGGCATCCCTGACCAAGCCCCTGGCGACGACCCTGGCGGTGATGCGGCTCGTGCAGCACAATCAAATCAAATTGGAGCAGCGCCTCGGTCAATTATTGCCTGAATTTGAGCACACCGATAAGGCCAGGGTAAAGCTCGAGCATTTGCTTTATCATAATTCAGGGCTTCCCGACTACCGGCCCTACTATGAGGCGTTAAAAGGTGTTGCAACGGATTCATGCAGAAAAGCGCTGCGCAAGCACCTGGTGCAGGAGCCACGCATCAATCCCATTGGTGAAACGGTTCTCTACAGTGACCTGGGGTTCATGATTCTGGCCTGGGTTGTCGAACACGTTGCGCAGCGGCGGCTTGATCATTTTGTTGTCGATGAGATTTATCAACCCCTGGGGATTCACCATCTTTTTTTTGTCACCCATAACATTGAAGACCACCGGGGAAGCTTTGCAGCCACAGAGAAATGTCCCTGGCGCCGAAAAATAATAGAAGGCCAGGTGCATGATGAAAATGCCTATGCGGTCGGCGGTATTGAGGGGCATGCCGGTCTTTTTGGGACCGCTGACGATATTAACCGCCTCCTGATTGAGTTGCTTTTTACCTATCACGGCCGAGCAAGCACCGGGTTGTTTCAACCGGACCTGCTGCATCAATTTTTCAAACGGCGACCCGGAACCGATAAAGCGCTGGGGTTTGATACGCCCAGCCTCAGCGGCTCCAGTTGCGGACGGGGCTTTTCGCAAAACAGCGTTGGGCATTTGGGATTTACCGGCACCTCTTTCTGGATGGATCTTGAGCGGTCGGTGATTGTCATATTGCTGACCAATCGCGTACACCCCACGCGTGACAATGAACGGATCAAGAAATTCAGGCCTGAACTGCACGACGCGGTGATGAATGAAATTGCCTGAAGAATTTTTTAATGATTATTTTTGCTTGTCATGCTACAATAAATCTGTTAGCCATCCCTTGAATTTTTATATACATTTTTTGCGACGAGGCTTTTACGAATGAACTTATTTTTTGACCGAATTCTAGGTGTGTTTTCAAATGACCTGGCCATCGATTTGGGCACCGCCAACACCCTTGTGTATGTCAAAGGGGACGGTATCGTACTCAGTGAGCCCTCGGTGGTGGCGGTCAGTACGGGTAATCGATCCAAAAACCGCGTTTTGGCTGTCGGGGCTGAGGCCAAAAACATGCTGGGGAAAACACCCGGTAATATTTTAGCCATCCGGCCGATGCGTGACGGAGTCATTGCTGATTTTGAAGTGACCGAGGCCATGTTGCGCCACTTTATCCACAAAGTGCATAATCGCAGAACCTTTGTGCGGCCGCGGATTATTATTGCTGTGCCCTCGGGAATCACTCAGGTTGAAAAACGCGCTGTCAGAGAGTCAGCCGAATCCGCCGGCGCCCGGGAGGTGTTTCTGATCGAAGAGCCCATGGCGGCAGCAATCGGAGCCGGACTGCCCATCACCGAACCGACCTGTAACATGGTGGTGGATATCGGTGGCGGTACGACGGAGGTTGCCGTGATCTCGCTGAAGGGTATTGTCTATAGCCGATCGGTTCGTGTGGCCGGTGATAAAATGGATTCGGCTATCATTCAGTATATCAAGCGAAAATATAATCTGCTGATCGGTGAGCGTTCGGCTGAAACGATAAAAACTTCAATCGGCAATGCGTATCCAGATTCTCAGAACCTGGAGACCATTGAAGTTAAAGGCCGCGACCTTGCTTCCGGAATTCCAAAGATTTTGTCGATAGATTCAGAGGAAATCCGAATTGCTATTTCTGAACAAATTGAT
>JBFFCW010000349.1:0-4585 GCA_041559695.1 Desulfobacterales bacterium | reverse complement strand
CGATTTTACTGCTCGTTTTGTATGGAGAACCGGGGTATCGGACGGTTTTTCTTTTGCCGGATGCGGCATATTCCTGTTCCATGAAAAATTGGCGTGCTTTGAGCTGGGGGCTGTGTAAGACTTCATTCGGAGAGCGAACCGGTGCCCATGGAAATCGCATCAGTTGCGCCAGTTCAAAAATCTCATCAATGGTATGGGTGCGGGTCCATTTTTTTAAAACGGTAATGACGTGTCCCAGGTGTTGGCGCCGATAATCTTCATCCAGCCATTTTTCATCTGCCAGGTCTTCGGCCTTACCTTCGGTTGATAACCATTCAATCAGGGTTTGCCATTTCTGAAAAAGCGTAACATGCATAAAGCCATCCTTGCACGGTAAGACAACAAAGCCGCCATTCCAGTGGAGGCTTTGCTGTCTTCGGAAAATGATATCTTCTGAAAAATAACGCACCATTACATGCTCCAGGGTCGCTGTGACCGATGCCTGCAAAGAGATATCAATGTGCTCACCCGTTCCTGTACTCGCCCGGTTCCGCCATGCCAGGAGAATAGCGGTTGTGGCAAATAACGAAGCCGCATAATAGGGTTGATCGTCGCAGGATTTAAGGGGGGGGGCGGACGCAGAACCACAGACGTACATTTGCCCCCCGTATGCGGATGCGATCATGTCGCTCGTTTTAAATTTTCTTCTGGGGCCGTTTTGCCCGAAACCGGTAACGGATGCTAAAATGAGTTTCGGATTGTGCCTGTTGAGGGCTTTAAAATCGAGCCCCATGCGCTTTAGATCCCCCGGGTCGAAGGTCTCGACGATGACATCGGTGTAAGGCACTAATTTAAAAAAAAGCGATTTGCCTTCGTCCTGCTCCAGGTCAAGCGTAATGCTGAGTTTGTTGGTATTGCTGTAAAAAAAGGGAATGCTGGTTTTCAAGCGGGAGGTCGTTTTGAAGAAAGGTCCTATGTTTCGGGAGGCATCGCCGCCGGGTTGTTCCACCTTAATGACACGGGCCCCCATATCGGCCAGCAGTTTTGTGCAAAAGCTGGCTTTTTCATCGGCTAAATCTAAAATGCGTAAACCATCTAAAAATCCATATCGCTTAGCGCTGAATTCCATCTTCCTTTTGTCTTGGGACTAATCGGATGATTTTTCTGTATTCGGCTGTTGCAATTCCATCTCTTTTTCGCAACAGACCGGATTGCCGTCAGCCGCCTTGGTGCAAAGAATTTCTGTGCTGCAAGTCTCACAACGATAGCGTTTGCCCAGCTGTGCCATAATCGTTTACCTCCACATGATCTATGTTAAAATAAGTTAATAATTATCCGCAATTAGAGATTTATTTTTTGATTTCCATCTTTTTGCCGCAGCAATGCATCTCTCCGTCGCCGCCGCGCGTCACGATAAATTCTGCACCGCACACCGGGCAGACATATCTTTTGCCAACTTGATTTGCCATGTTTACTTTTGTCTCCTTTGCTAATGTGATTAAAAAATAATTTTCATGCTCAAGCTGCAGCCTCAAGACATATTATTATTCATATTTGATGACAAAACAAACAGATTATCTCTGTCCGTATTTTTCCCTGAGTTTCTTTTTCAGAACCTTCCCCATCGGATTTCGCGGCAGTGAGTCTATGAAAATAACAGATCCGGGCCTTTTAAAAGCGGCAAGCCGGGATCGGCAAAACGTCATAATCTCCTGGGTGTCGGCCGCCTCTCCTTTTTTAAGAACCACGACCGCACAGGGCTCTTGACCCCATTCCGGGTGCGGAACGCCGATGACTGCAGCTTCGTCGATTTTGGGGTGGGCGTGCAGGACATCTTCAACCTCCTGCGGTGAAATATTCTCTCCCCCGCGGATGATCATGTCGTCACCGCGACCGGCCAGGTAGATATACCCGTCCTCATCCATCCACCCCTTATCACCGGTTCGCAGCCACCCGTCGGTGGTGATCACCTGGGCACTTTTGTCCGCATCTCCCCAGTAACCGGTCATCATTCGGGGCCCTTTGGCATAAATTTCGCCGACCCGGTTGGCTTGCAGGGCGCCGCCTTTTTCATTGACGATTTTCACTTCCACATCCGGCAGGGGCCTGCCAATGGATGCGGCCAGACGTTTCAGCTTCTTTTCCTTATCGGCGTCTGTCCCTTCGATGACGTGGTCTTCGGGACCCAAAGTCGTAATGGTCGATGCGGTTTCGGTCTGGCCAAATGCATTGATAAACCGTACCCCGGGCATCTCCTCAATGGCTTTCTGAATAACATGCAACGGCATGGGAGCGGCCCCGTAAGTAATGACCCCCAGGCTCGACAGGTCATAATTGTGAAAGTCGGGATCTTCAATCAGCCATTTTAACATGGTGGGCACCAGCATTGCCCGCGTTACTTTTTCATTCTGCGCCGTTTTCAACCACGCCTTCACCTCAAATTGACGCATCATGACCAATGTGCGCCCCCCGTATATCCCGGCTAAAACAGCCTGCATCCCGGCCACATGATAAAGCGGCACTGTCAGCAGGTTCCGTTCTTCGATCTCCGGGCTGGCCGGTTCCACATTGCCCAGGATATAGGAGATAAAACCGCTGTGCTTCAACGGAACCCCCTTAGGCCGCCCGGTGGTCCCGGCGGTATACATTAAAATAGTGATATCATCATCACCGATCTCTGCCGTCGCTTCATCCGGACTGCTGGAAGCGATCAGGTCTTCATAAAAAGGGGTTTCAGCCTTGCGTGCATCAACGGTAATGCAGGCGCTGACCGAGGGCAACTGCGGCAGGATCTCTTTAACCATATCAAAATAACGTGCGCCTGTCAGCAATGCGACGGCTTCAGCATTGTTTATCATATCGGCCAATTCCTCTGACTTGACCCTGAAATTCAATGGAACAAAGATTGCACCTATTTTGGCGGCCGCAAAATAAGCCTCAACATACTGCGGACAATTCACCTGCAGCATACCGACGCGATCGCCTTTTTGAACACCGAATTCCCTGAACGCGTTGGCCAGACGATTGACACGTTCATTGAATTGCGCAAAAGACCACTGCTTGCCTTCAAAAACGATAAACGGCCTGTCGGGACATATGGCCGTAGCAATATATAAAAATTCGGTTGTGTTCATGATTATTTTTTATCAACTCGTTTTTGAAATAATGCCCGGGCCCCTCTGACAGGCAAGCATCTTTTCCAGATCAAGACCCTGAGCCAGGGGCAAATCCATGCCGCCCATGACGGCCTTTTTGATGCCCTTTATGATATCCGGGTCACAGGCAGCCATTTTTTCAGCCATCCCCCTGGCAGTCTCCAAGAGCCTGTCGGCGGGCACGACCCGGTTGACCAGTTTGCGCTGCAGAGCTTCGCGGGCATCAATCCTGCGGCCGGTCAAAAGCATCTCCAGCGCGCAGGCGCGTCCGACCGCACGGGGCAGGGTCTGGGTTCCGCCGGCTGCCGGAATTATCCCCAGCTCGACTTCGGGCAGACCAAATTGCGCATCATCGGAAGCAATTCTCAGGTCGCAGCACAACGCCATTTCAATTCCGGATCCCAACACGTAGCCGTGAAGAACAGCAATCAACGGCTGGGGAATACTCAAGAGCAGCCCCCAGACGTCACGATCAAATCGAATCTGTCGGGCGGCAACCGGAGACGGCGCTGTTAGAAACTCCGACAAATCCGCTCCGGCACAAAAGGCTTTTTTGCCAGCTCCCTTCAACAGGGCCACCCGCACCTCATCGTCATCCCGGATCGCGTTCAGGACTTCAAATAAGTCATCGCGCATCTGAATGTTAAAGGCGTTGAGAACCCGGGGCCGGTTAAGCGTAACTAAAGCCAGTGCGTCCTCTTTTTCATAAATCAGGGTTTCAAAAGCACTCATGGCATTTTCCCCAAAGGGCCCTGTTTACTTTCCCTTAAATTGCGGCCGCCGCTTTTCGCGGAAGGCCTGAATGCCCTCGGTACGATCCGCGGTGGTATGGATCAGGTAGTAAAGGTCCGCTTCAAGGCGCAGGCCCTGTTGCAAGGTAAGATCCATGCCTTTATGAATCGCTTCTTTCACATACGTTAGAGACACGGGGCTTTTGGCGGCCATCTTCCGGGCTAAATCCATGACGACGGGCATCAGTTCATCCGGCGGGATCACCTTGTGCACCAGTCCGATCCGATGCGCTTCCGGGGCATCGACGGTTTCAGCGAGCAGCATCAGCTCCAGGGCCTTGGCTTTGCCCACCAAGCGTGCTAACCGCTGGGTACCGCCGTCCCAGGGCATCTCCCCGGCCGTTATCTGGGGCATTGCCAATGCGGCCTTTTGCGAACACATCCTCAAATCACAGGCGAGTGCCAATTCCAGGCCTTGCCCTGTAGCATCGCCGTTGATGGCTGCAATGGTTGGACAATCAAACGCATCGATGATGGAGGCCACTGAAAATAGCGCGATGGCGTCTGCTTTATTTTCAAATGCATAAAATTCTTCCAAATCCGTACCCGTACAAAATACATCCTGGCCTCCAGCGGTGATGACGGCGACCTTAACGGTCTTATCCCGCTGAATTTCTGTGCGGATGTCTTTTAACTCAGCAGACATCCGGGTGCCGATGG
>JBFFCW010000348.1:0-4600 GCA_041559695.1 Desulfobacterales bacterium | reverse complement strand
AGAAAAGCCTTTTGCCATCATGTCCGCCGATCTGGAAAGTATTCGAAAATATGCCCGGGTGCGGCCCCAAGAAGAAGATTTGCTGACCGCTATTCAACGCCCGATTGTATTGCTGGAAAAAAAGACGGGCGGCTCCATTTCAGACGCGGTGGCACCCCGCAATAAATACTGGGGCGTGATGCTGCCCTATACACCGCTGCACTACCTGCTCTTAAATCATGGGTTTGACGCGCTTATCATGACCAGCGCCAATCTAACGGACGAACCCATCGCCATTGATAATGAAGATGCCTTTGAACGCCTGGCCGCTATTGCCGATTATTTTTTGGTTCACAACCGCGACATCTATTTGCGCAGTGATGATTCGATTGTCAGACACAGCGCAGGTCTTACGCGCTATATTCGACGCTCACGGGGGTTTGTGCCGATCCCGTTATTTTTAAAGCAGGCGATTCCGCCGATACTTGCCTGTGGCGCCGAATTGAAAAATACGATCTGTCTGACCAAAGATGACAAGGCCTTTTTGAGCCAGCATATCGGGGATCTTGAAAACCAGATCACGCTGGATTTTTTTGAGCTGACGGTGGACCATTTGCAGCGCATTCTCGAAATCCAGCCTGAAATCATTGCCTGTGATATGCACCCGGACTATCTGAGCACGCGCTTCGCCAGAAAACAGACAAAAACCCGCCTTATCGAAGTCCAGCACCACCATGCCCACATCGTTAGTTGTATGGCCGAACACCAACTGGAAGGCGCGGTTATCGGCCTGTCATTTGACGGCACCGGCTACGGCAGCGACGGCGCCATCTGGGGGGGTGAAGTGCTGGCGGCCGAAGCCAAACAATTTGAGAGGATGGCGCATCTGGCCTATGTGCCCATGCCGGGCAGCGCCGCCGCCATAAAGGAACCCTGGCGGATGGCGATCAGTTATCTGCATGATGCCTTCGGCGACGCTTTCCGGGATCTGGATCTACCGGTTTTAAAACAAAATGATTCGCAAAAATTAAAAATCATGGTGGAGATGATTCAAAAGGGCATCAACTGCCCCCAAACATCGAGCCTGGGGCGCCTGTTTGATGGTGTGGCTGCCATCGCCGGCATCCGCAATCAGGTGAATTTCGAAGGACAGGCGGCCATGGAACTGGAAATGCTGGCAGCGGGTGATACGGATTCAATTTATGACGTTGAGTGGCTGACAGGAGATCGCATCCAGATTCTGCCGGCCCCCATTATTCGCGGCGTTGTTCAGGATGTTCAAAACGGGCTGTCAGTTGCGGAAATCGGCATTAAATTTCATAAAACCCTGATTGCCCTTTTCACACAGATATGCCTGGCCGTTCGCCGGGACACCGATTTGAATCGGGTCGTGTTAAGCGGGGGGTGTTTTCAAAATTGCATCCTGTTAACCGGCATGATCCATGAGCTGGCATCCCGTGATTTTGCGGTATTCGCTCACCAGCGGGTTCCGACCAATGACGGCGGCATATCACTTGGGCAGGCCCTGGTCGCCGCCGCCCAAATGGAATAATTCTTTTTATTCACCGCCCGCTGCGCTCGAGGCGCAGAGTTCGCTAAAAGTTTATTTTTTTCATTTGCCGCTGAGAGGACGGCAAATGAAAATTCTCAAGCGCTTTCTTACATATTTTTAAACGTCTGCTGGGCGACAATCATTTAAGGAAATAAAATCGTACTTTTCCCGAAGGGATGTGGGTTTTTTCCTTTCTGCCCTCTCAGCAGAAAGGAAAAAGAAATAAAAAACTCTGCGACCTTTGCGTCTCGAACGAACGAAGTCAGTGGGCGGTAAATAAACAAAAAGATCAAAGAAGCCAAGCATGACATTAAAACACATTGATGAGTACCGGGATTCGGAGATTTCCCAACAATTAATCGAGAAGATCAAATCCAGCAGCAAAAAGGATGTCCGTTTGATGGAAGTGTGCGGTACCCACACGGTTTCGATCTTTAGAAGCGGGATCCGTTCGATGCTGCCCCGGACCGTTTCACTGCTCTCCGGACCGGGGTGCCCGGTGTGCGTGACCGACCAGGCCGAGGTCGACGCCTTTATCGAACTGGCGCGCGTCGATGATGTGATTATTACGACTTTTGGCGATTTGATGCGCGTGCCCGGCACCCGGTCGTCTCTGCAAAAGGAAAGTGCCGGCGGCCGGGATATCCGGGTGGTTTACTCAACTTTTGACGCCCTTGAAATCGCCAGGAAAAATCCCGCTAAAAAGGTGGTATTTCTCGGTGTCGGGTTTGAAACCACCGCACCCACCATCGCCGCCGCCATTCTTTCGGCCGCACAGGAGGGTGTTAAAAATTTTTCGGTGATTTCCGCCCATAAACTGGTCCCCCCGGCGTTGCAGGCGTTGATGGCGTCGGCGGATGCCCGCATTGACGGCTTTATCCTGCCCGGGCATGTTTCGGTCATCATCGGGTTGAACGCTTACCGGCCCTTTTTTGATCAATATCAAATTCCCTGTGTGGTTGCAGGCTTTGAGCCCATCGACATTTTGCAGGCCATATCCATGCTGGTTCAAATGCTGGAATCCGGCAGCCCGGCCCTGGACAATGCCTACCCAAGAGCGGTGACCCGCGAGGGCAATACCAAGGCGCAACAAATCCTGGATGAGATTTTTGAACCGGCCGGTGCCGGCTGGCGCGGAATCGGGGTGATTCCGCAGAGCGGCTTAAAGATTCGTGAGAAATATGCCGCCCATGACGCCCAAAAATTATTTGATGTTGAGGTCCCGGATGCCAAAGCCCCCAAAGGCTGTGCCTGCGGTGAAATTCTCATCGGGACCAAAACGCCGCCGCAGTGTGCGCTATACAAAAAAGTCTGCACACCGATGGAGCCCGTGGGGCCCTGCATGGTCTCCACCGAAGGAACGTGTGCGGCCTATTATAGGTATCACTCGGATTGAAAGGTGTCAGGCAGATTTTTTGCTCGGTCCTCGGATCTCAGTCCCCAGTCCTTTTTTTTCTGACACCTGACGCCACAGACAGAGAGATCCAGGGCGAGGGTGAATTCAAACACAGGAAACCACAGACAACGGCCCACGAACGACGGACAAAAAAATGACAACAGATAAAATTTTACTGGATCACGGCAGCGGCGGAAAGATCTCCCACAGCCTCACCAAAGACATGATGCTGCCGGTATTTGATAACGACATTCTGGCGGCGCTCAATGATGGGGCTATCTTTGAGCTGGCGGGCAGCCGGTTTGCTTTTTCAACCGATTCATACACGGTGGATCCTATTTTTTTCCCGGGCGGTAATATCGGTGACCTGGCGATCAATGGAACGGTCAATGATATTGCCATGTGCGGGGCCACCCCGCTTTATTTGAGTGTCGGCCTCATTATTGAAGAAGGCTTGTCCATGACCGATCTTGCAACCATTATCAACGATATGGGCCGGGCTGCCCAGGCCGCGGGCGTTACGGTCGTTACCGGGGATACCAAGGTTGTACCCCGGGGAACTGCCGACCGGATTTTTATCAATACGTCAGGGATCGGTTTGATTCCGCCAGACGTGCATGTGGCCGGCGGCAATGCCAGAGCCGGCGATAAAATTATTTTAAGCGGAACCATTGCCGATCACGGGGTTGCGATATTAGCCCAGCGTGAAGGCCTTTCCTTTGAGACATCGCTGCAGAGCGATTCGGCAGCGTTGAACCATATGATCAAAAAGATGTTTTCGGCCACAGCCGCCGGCGACATCCATGTTTTGCGGGATCCGACCCGCGGCGGCGTCGGCACTGCGCTAAACGAGATCGCTGAAAAATCTGAAATCGGTATCGAGATCATTGAAGATAAAATTCCGTTAAAGGACGAGGTGGCGGGCGCCTGCGAATTGCTCGGGTTCGACCCCCTTTATCTGGCCAATGAAGGCAAGCTGCTGGCATTTGTTTCACCCGATCGTGCCGCTGCAGTTTTAGAAGCAATCCAATCTGATCCCTGCGGAAAGGATGCCGCTGTGATCGGCCAGGTTGTAAATGCTTCTCCCGGTAAAGTGTTTTTAAAAACACGCATCGGCGGCAAACGCATTGTTGATATGTTGGCGGGAGAACAGCTCCCAAGAATCTGTTAAAACCCGGTTTGCTTCAGTTATAATTGTTTTTCCGCCGCAGGCGGATTGGGTTTTGCCACTTTCTTCTGGAAAGTGGCAAAGAAAAGAATCCTTATGATCCTGTTAATCCTGTCTAAGAAAATAAAATGAAAAAATATCCTCTATTAATCATTTTAGTGATCATTCTGTTTGGTAAAGCTGGCGTTGCAACTCAGACCGAGCACTTGATTGTCGGCAGGACGATGGGGACGACCTATCACATTACGGTGGTCACCGAAGCCACTGAAAGGCTAAACGGTCTCAAAGAAAAAATTGATCGACGGCTGGATGCGATCAATCAGGTTTTTTCCACCTATATCAAGGACAGCGAAATCAGTCGCTTTAATGCCTTAAAGGCCGCCGGCCAAAAATTCCCGGTTTCCGATGATTTTATGCAGGTCATGCGCGTTGCCGGCAAAATTCATCAGCTTTCTGAGGGTGCCTGGGACGGGACCGTGAATCCGCTGGTTGATTTATGGGGCTT
>JBFFCW010000347.1:0-4632 GCA_041559695.1 Desulfobacterales bacterium | reverse complement strand
GCAAACGAGGAATGCTATGCCGGTTATCGATGTTCAAAATACCAAAGGGAAAAAAGTTACAACGGTCGATTTGGCCGAAAACATCTTCAACGTACCTGTGAAGCCCAGTGTGCTGCATGAGGTTGTCAGCATGCAATTGGCTAATAAACGGGCTGCCACCGCTACGGTGAAGCATCGAAGCGATGTGAGGGGCAGCTCTCGTAAATTGTTTCGGCAAAAGGGCACGGGCAGGGCCCGGCGCGGGGATATTAAATCGCCTTTACTGAGGGGTGGCGGCGGTGTGTTTGGCCCCGATGGGCGGAACTATGCTTTCCGGGCGCCCAAAAAAGTTCGTAAGCTGGCGCTGAAGATGGCGTTAAGCAGCAAGCTGCAAGCCAAGGAAATCGTTGTGGTCGATAAATTTGAGCTCGAGCAAATTAAGACCAAAGATTTTGTTGATATTTTAAACAATCTGAAGCTGACCAACGCGCTCATCATCACCGATGTGAAAAATGATAATTTGGAACGCTCATCAAGAAACGTACCCGATGTGAAAGTGCTTCGCCACGAAGGCTTGAATGTCTACGATATCCTCAAATACAAGACGTTAATATTGCTGGAACCTGCAATAAAGCGTATTGAGGGGAGGCTGGCCGCATGATGCCATATGAGATAATCAAACGACCCTTGATCACTGAAAAAACAAGTATTCAAAAAGAGATTGCCAACCAGCTGACCTTTGAAGTCGACCGGCGCGCAAATCGCATCGAAATAAAACAGGCGATCGAATCCGCTTTTAAAGTCAGAGTGGCCAGGATTCAAACCATGCAGGTCAGGGGTAAGGTTAAACGCAGAGGGCGATTCGTCGGCAAGCGCCGGGATTGGAAAAAGGCAATTGTTACGCTGATGCCCGGTGAGCGCATCGATTTCTTTGAAGGAGCTTAAAAGTGGCTTCAAAACCCCATCTAATGTCCGGTAGCTGCGTTATCCCTCGAATTGAAATACTCACGTACTTTCATGTACGCTCGGACACGCGAGTTTCAATTCAAGGGAGGCCTTGCTCTCGAACATGATCTGGGGCTTTGAAACCACTTTTGCCAGTAGGAGTATATGATGATTAACAAAAAGGTTAAACCGACTTCGCCAGGGAGGCGCTTTCAGACGTATTCCTCATTTGAAGAGATCACCCGGACCACTCCGGAGAAACGGCTGCTAAAAGCGCTTAAAAAATCCGGCGGGCGAAACGCCCACGGGCGCATTACCCTGCGGCATCGGGGCGGCGGCCAAAAACGGCATTATCGGATCATCGATTTTAAACGCGATAAAACCGGTATTCCGGCCAAAGTGGCTGCCATTGAATACGACCCCAATCGCTCCTCCCGGATTGCCCTTTTACATTACGCTGATGGCGAAAAGCGTTACATTCTGGCACCGGTTGGGCTTAAAGTCGATGATACCATAGAATCCGGACCTGATGCGGATATTCAGCCCGGTAACAATTTGCCGTTGAGTCATATTCCGCTGGGCACGCATATTCATAATATTGAATTACGCCTGGGTAAGGGCGGGCAGATTGTTCGCAGTGCCGGCACTTATGCCCAGCTGATGGCCAAAGAGGATGCCTACGCACTGATTAAGCTGCCTTCGGGCGAGGTGCGGATGGTGCTCTTAAAGTGCAAAGCCACTATCGGACAAATCGGAAATGTGGGCCATGAAAATAAATCCCTGGGCAAAGCCGGCCGCAAACGCTGGCTCGGGCGCCGCCCAAAAGTTCGGGGAGTCGCTATGAATCCGGTTGACCATCCGATGGGGGGCGGTGAAGGAAGATCTTCGGGCGGCCGGCATCCCTGCAGTCCATGGGGCTGGCCCACCAAAGGTTTTAAGACCCGATCTAAGCGCAAGAGCGACCGTTTGATTGTAAAAAAACGCAAGTAGGAATCGTTATTTGTTAATCGTTATTAGTTATTTGTTTGCTGCCGATTTTATGAACACTGCAACTTTCTAATAACGAACAACCATTAACTAATAACTAATTTTTGGAGATTTCATGCCACGTTCGCTGAAAAAAGGTCCTTATATTGAAGGAAGGTTGCTTAAAAAAGTCGAGGAAGCCCAGGCATCGCGCAGCAGCCAGGTCATTAAGACCTGGTCGCGACGGTCGACCATCGTTCCGGAAATGGTCGGTATAACACTGGCGGTCCATAACGGCCGAAAATTTGTGCCCGTGTTTGTTTCCGAGAACATGGTCGGTCATAAACTGGGGGAATTCTCACCCACCCGGACTTTTTATGGGCATGCCGGAGATCGGAGATCACGCTTAAAATAACGGGCCAATTGAGTTAAAACTCAATTGGAGTTAATCGTTATCCGTTATTGGTTAATAGTTTAAGAGGAATAACAGGTACGCCAATTTCACAAGCCTATAACGAATAGCCATTAACAATTAACAAGGGTTTAACACGATGGAAGTTAAAGCGTCTGCAAAGTATATGCGAATTTCGCCACGCAAAGTCCACAAATTGATTGGGGCAGTCAAAGGCAAGCCGGTTGAAACAGCCCTGAATATACTTAAATTCATGCCACAGAAGGCGGCGGGAATTTTGGAGAAGGTCATCCGTTCAGCAGTCGCCAATGCGGATCAAAATTCGGATGTCGATGTCGATCTGTTGGTTGTACGCAATGTGGTTGCAGATCAAGGTCCCACGCTGAAACGATGGCGGGCCAGGGCACGGGGCCGGGCAACCCGAATTTTAAAGCGAACCAGTCACATTACCGTCATTTTGGGCGAAGAATCTTCTGTTTAGCGTTTAACATAAGGAGGTAAAAGCTTGGGCCAGAAAGTAAATCCGATTGGGTTGAGATTGGGAATTGTCAAAACGTGGGAATCCCGCTGGTACGGTGGTAAGAATTACGCCGAATATATACTGGAAGACCACAAATTGAGAAAGTTCATCAAAGAAAAACTCTACCATGCGGGCGTATCGCGAATTGAAATTGAACGCTCTTCCAAGCGTGTGCGTTTGCGGATTTATACCTCCAGGCCCGGGATTGTTATCGGTAAAAAAGGCTCCGAAATATCCCAGCTTAAAAAAGACATTGAAAAGATGACGGATCGTGAAATTTTAATCGATATCCAGGAAGTTCGTAAACCGGAGATCGATGCACAACTGGTTGCTGAAAATGTAGCACTCCAGATTGAAAGACGCGTAGCGTTTCGTCGCGCGATGAAGCGCGGCGTTTCCTCTGCCATGCGCTTTGGTGCTGTGGGTGTGAAAATTATCTGCGCCGGTCGCCTGGGAGGCGCTGAGATGGCCCGAACTGAATGGTATCGTGAAGGTCGGGTGCCCTTGCATACCCTCAGGGCCGATATTGATTACGGCTTTATCGAAGCGCGAACCACCTATGGCGCTATTGGCGTTAAGGTTTTTATTTTCAAAGGGGAGATTTTGAAAAAGGATGAAGTGCAATTCGGTCAGGCTTAATCCGTGATACGTTTCCAGCGCACAATATAAAAGATATTAAGATTTATTAACAAAAAAAGCGATCGTTGCGCGTTCCGGGTTACGGGTTGCAAGCAAAAAACTCGGAAGCCGCAACGCGGAACCGGAGTTTCTAGAAATGTTAAGTCCGAAAAAGGTAAAGTACCGCAAACAGCAAAAGGGCAAAATGAGGGGTATTGCCCGTCGTGGATGCCATCTGAATTTTGGAGAATTTGGATTGCAGGCCATCGGCTGCGGCAGCGTTAGTGCCAAGCAAATTGAGGCAGCGCGAATCGCGATGACCCGTCACATCAAGAGAGGCGGCCGAATCTGGATTCGTATCTTCCCGGACAAACCCTTTACCAAAAAGCCGGCTGAAGTTCGAATGGGAAAGGGAAAGGGTGCTCCGGAAGGCTGGGTGGCGGTTATTCGCCCCGGCCGGATCCTGTATGAAATGCAGGGCGTCAGCCAAGAGGTGGCCAGAGAAGCATTTCGTCTGGCAGCGCACAAGCTTTCAGTTAAAACACGATTTGTTGAGAGGGGTGAGACCTGATGAAAGCCAGTGAAATTAGGGAAATGAACGTCGATGAAATGGAGCAGAAGCTCAGCGATCTCAAGGAACAATTATTTAACCTGAGCTTTCAGCATGAAATCGGCCAGCTTGAAAATCCCCAAAAGATGAAAGAGACAAAAAAGGATATTGCCCGGATAAAAACCATTATTCGTGAAGTTGAAGTGAAAAACAGAACTGCTGAAGAACAATTGATGTCATGAAAAAACGAGAAATGAAAAGACAATTGGTAGGAACCGTCGTCAGCAACAAGATGGACAAAACGGTGGTCGTCGCCGTCGAGCGGCTGGTCAAGCACAAATTTTACCACAAGTATATCCGGCGTCGGACCAAGTTTGCAGCCCATGATCAGGGCAATGTGTGTCAGATCGGCGACCAGGTGATGCTTTCCGAGTCCCGGCCACTTAGCCGGTCAAAAAGATGGCGCGTCGGCAAAATTGTCAAAAAAGCCGTTTAATTTCGAGGGAACGAAAACATGATCCAGTCAGAGACGAGGCTAACCGTAGCCGATAATTCAGGGGCCAAGGTATTGTATTGCATCAAAGTTCTGGGAGGCTCCCGCAGACGATATGCCAGTGTCGGTGATATTATCGTGGTGGCAGT
>JBFFCW010000346.1:0-4665 GCA_041559695.1 Desulfobacterales bacterium | reverse complement strand
GCCGCTGATCTCCGACGGATAATAATCCTCAAAGCCGGCCAGACCGACCAGGGCGAGCTTGAGGGATGCGATTTCCCGCATCTGTCCTGGGCTTAAATCCGTATATTCACCCAACGGCAGTGTAATATTTTCAGCCAGGGTCATCGAGCTCCACAGGGCGCCGCTTTGATACAGAATGCCGATGTTTTTCATGATTTGATTGCGCTGTTCCGCTTCAGTTTCCCAGAAGTTGACGTCTTCATAAAAAACCTGTCCCTTGGCCGGGGATTTTAAACCCACCATATGCCGCATCAGGGTGCTCTTGCCGCAACCACTGCCACCCATAATAATGAAAACATCTTCACGGTTAACCGTAAAAGTGAGATCCCGCTGCACCACGAAACTGCCGTATGCCATCGTTAAGTCGTTGACGATGATATGGGGGTCTTTGTTTGTTTCGCGCGCAGACATAATTGGTTTCATTTTAATAGTTTCAGGTGTCAAAAATTAGTTGGTTTCAGGTGTCAGGTGTCAGAACTGATCGAGCTGACACCTGAACACTGAAAACTGATAACGGAATCCCGGCAGAAATGCTTACTAAACACTCAACACTAGATACCCAATATATTGGCCACAATGGTGATAATCGCGGTGGCTATTACTATGGCCACAATACTGGTTACCACGGCCGAGGTCGTTGCCTGCCCGACGGCCGAGGCACTGCGGCCGCATTGAATCCCCCGCAGGCACCCGGCGAGTGCCACCAGCACCCCAAAAACCAGCGCATGAACGATCCCGATGGAAAAATGGTACAGGTTAAGGGCTTTTATGGTTTGATTGATGTATTGGGTGCTAGAGATGTCCAGCATAGCGACCCCCACAATGAATCCGCCCAAAATACCCATCAAGTCCGCATAAACACACAATAACGGCATCATCAGAATCAAGGCCAGCATGCGGGGCAAAACCAGGAATTCCATGGGCGAAATGCCCAGGGTCTGCAGGGCATCTATTTCCTCGTTGACCTGCATGGTCCCGATCTGGGCTGCAAAGGCTGCGCCCGTGCGCCCCGCCATGATGACACCCACCATGACGGCTCCCATAACGCGAGTCATAGCAATTCCCACCAGGTCCGCTACGAAAATCTGTGCTCCGAACATCATCAGCTGGACGGCACCGATAAACGCCAGAATCAAGCCCACCAGAAGGCTGATCAGCGAGACGATGGGCAATGCCTGAACACCGCACTGCTGGATCGTCAGCATCAGATCCGAGCGCTGAAAGCGTGCCTTGCCGACGAAAAACTTCAAAAACGCCAGAAAAGCGTCGCCGATGAAGTTGAGCGTATCGACGGATGCCTGACCGGCTGCAATGGTGGATGCGCCAATGCGAGGTAAAAGGAGCTCCCGCACCGTTTCTTTGCGAGCGCCTTTTCTTTCCGGGACCGCAAATGCAAGCTGTAGTAATTTTTGAATGCCCTCAGAGAGTCCCTCCTGATTCACCGTGATATTTTTTTCCGAACATTGATTGATGATTTTCGTCAGAAAGGAAAGCAGACCGCTGTCCCAGCCTGAAAGTTGATGGGTGTCAAAAGTGATTTGCTCAATTGCCGGGCCTGATTCAACCTGTCTCTGCACTTCTGCGCCCGAGGGCAGTTTATGACCGATGGTCCAGCTTCCCGTAAGCCGAACCAGCAACGTATCCCCCGCAGGGCGATCAAAACTCAGCTCGCAGGTTTCGGTCCTATTTTCAGTCGCCGCTTCCATGGGCCAGAATGTGAAGTGTTAGAATGGTTCGTTATTTAATTGTAGATTTAACTTTGATGATATTCAATTATTTGAGTTTTAAAATTACAAGAACTGATTTCAAAACCTTTAGATTTTGTATGAGGGTAAGGCGCAAGTTGCTCAGAAAGCGGAGCGCACACGTGAGTACGTGAGCATTTTTAAACGGCTTGCAACGCAGCCATCGTGCAAGAGATGAGGGTTTTGAAATTAATTCTAGCGGGCTGCCTTTTGCATCGCGTCCAAGTACTCATCCAGCTCCTGAATGCTGGTAAACACTTGCAGGGTTGGCAGGGCGTTTAAAATATCAAAAACCTTTCTGATCTGAGGCTGCAGATGCATAAACATGATTTTGCCGCTATTTTTTTCAAGCTCCTTTTTGGTTTTCAGCAGAACCCGGACACCCATGCTGTTGATGTAATCCAGGAATTCAAGGTCGAAGATGATGATATCCGGTAATTGTTTTAAGACCGACTCCACGGTACCTTCCAAAACCTTGTAGGTATTTCCATCCAGGGTCCCGATCGGTGATACGGTGAAAACACCGGGCCGGGTTTCAGCAGAATTAACTTTAAGCGACATGTAACCTCCTTGTTCTAACCCCCTTTAAACCATTTGCGGAATAATGCCTTTATGGATATGTTTTCCAGCAGCGATGCTTCTTCGGGCCCTTTATGGGGTTTATCAGCCGGCCACCATTCCACGGGATCAAAGGAAAATGACAGGCTGGACGCCAACGCCGGGATCAATCGGTCTTCAATCAAAACGTTCTCACGATCATCGATTTTGCTAAAGAAAACGTTGACCTCCTCGATATACCATGTTTGAATTTGTTCTAAGGAATCCAAAGAGACCTTGACGATTTTCTCCATATCTTTTCCGAAGAAGGGCTTGAGGGAATCCTCTGTCAGGCTGTCAAAGCGCTGGCTCAAATTGTCTTTTAAATCTTTATCATCCCTGGTATCCATAATAAACGTGAGGGTAATATATCCGCCCCCATACGGACGTTGAGAGGAAGATATTTTTATGACCCCTTCCTGGTCCCGGTTATCTTTTACGTCCTGAATCCTGAAGCCGACATAGGCGATCATTTTCTCATGCGCTTTAACCGACAGGTAACTCTTTTTCGGGTCAAATTCCTGGGTCATTTCGGTTTCCTTAGCGGATAGTTGCGGGATTTGTAATTTTTAAAGGGCGTTATACTGATACTTATCAGACAAAATATGTCATTTCAACCAAACGGGATAAAAATATTGAATTATTAAATCTTTGTATGCCCTGGTGAAGAAAGCGTAACCTTACCTAAGGCCGCGTGCAGGCACCAAATATCACAAATCCCACTTCGTCGCCGGATGCGGTTAGCACCGTTTTGCCGGTCTCTTCAGCGATGGCCAAACTCCAACCCACGCCGTCCCTTACGCCTTCGATGCCGTCTTCAGCCCCCTGGATGATAACCTTGCCGTCAATCTTCTCGAAATTCTCGATAGTTGTGATTCTTTTGCTTCCATCGGCGTGGATTGCACTGATTTTTTTCTCTTTGAAACTTATTTTTAAAAATTGAGGGATACCGACATCTTCGGCTGTTACCTGCTGACATTTACCGCCCGGTTGACATTCAACAAGATCCACCACCGCACAGATCAGCTCTTTGGATCCGTCAAAATCACCGGCTGCAGCCGGAAGGGCTGTTAAAAAAACGAATGCCGTGATTAAACCGGATTTTATCAATTTATTCATGTTTGACTCCTTCCAACAAGCGGGCTTTTTATGCTCAAAACTGAATTATAAATTCTGCCTTCTGATATTATTTAACCGAATATCCTCGTCCTTCCATGCATGCACCAAAGGCCCGGTTATATTCGCTGCGGGCCCGCACATAATTATTTGTCTCTTTCCGTTCCCAATCCTTGCGCTTCTGTGCTTCGCGGTTCCGCTGATTCGAACTCCGCACGCCCCCGATCAAGGCACCGCCGGCAGCACCAATCAGGCCGCCTCTGATTGCGCCTTTTTTACCCTTTGCGGCACCACCGACAATGGCGCCTGTGGCACCGCCAGCCACCCCCGTTTTACCGGCACCCCAGACTTCTTTTTCCTTGGCCGGTGGCGCCGATGTCGTGGTGGGCGTTTTCATGGGATCGAAACCGGTTTGGTTTTTGGCCCAGGAATAACATTGGTATTTATCTTTTTCCATTTGATCCTCGCTCTGGCCCTTGGCAGGATAGACAATCGGATCCTGAGCCCAAACCGGGCTGACCAGCCAGACCGAAAAAACAAGGAGAAACGCAATAAAGGTCACGTGTCTCATTGGAACCTTCCTTTCTTAGTAGATATTTGTGAATTCATTTCAATTTCTGTTAATGGGTCTAAAGTTTGATGATAAAGCGGCACTTCAATCGCCGGCGAGTTGCGTCTCCTCTGTTTTCCACGGCGTGATGGATAAAGGTTAAATCGACAAAAATCCTGCCCGCTCGATTGAATGATCATTCGTCGACGCCTTCACAGGAAACGAATGTCAAAAGAGGTGGGCAGGATTGATACGATTTACCAATCGGGCCAGCGCCACTGCTGGCGTTCCTTAGCTGAAGCCGGCGTCGCCAGTGCCTCCGGTTCGAGCAATTCTCCCCAGTTGGTGCGGTTTTCCATTTGTTCCATGTTGTCTTTGGAGACAAAATCTTTTCCTTCACGGATCTGCCAGCCGCCGCCCAAAGCCTTATACATGGCAATCAGATTGACAATGGCATCACCGCGGGTTGCCGTCCACACATCCTGCTGGTCTGTTAAAAACCGCTGAGAGTCCAGCACACGCTGGTAATCGACCAGACCTTCTTTGTACTGAAGCATTGAAAGATCCACCGAACGTTGGGAGGCTTTGACACTGTCCATCAAAAATCCTGCCTCCTGC
>JBFFCW010000345.1:0-4670 GCA_041559695.1 Desulfobacterales bacterium | reverse complement strand
CTTGTGCTCAGGGATTTTAACGGGGGCCCGAATGTTCGAATGCGATTATTGTCGATGGGATTGCGGCTCGGAGATGAAATCGAAGTCATATCAAACAACCACCGGGGCCAGATGGCCATTGCAGCGGATTATAAGCGCTATGTCTTTGGACGGGGCTTTGCCCAAAAAATTCTGGTTGAACCGGTAAAACGTCAGGAAAAAACCGAATCCTGAGAGCGCTATACGAAAACAGTGAAAACCCACAAAGGCACAAAGATCACAGAAAATGATTTTTTTAAGACCCTTTGTGAACCGTGTGCCTGTTTGGTGAACAACTTTTTACCATACTTATGACGAGCCTATTTATTTGGAAAGCATACCATCTTGCAAAATGGACCCGTTTGAACCCGCATATATCAAAACCTATGAAAAAGGGCTGCTGCGCGAAAAGATAAAAACCGCACACAGGCTTCTCAGCCCGTGCAACCTTTGCCCGCGTAGATGCCGGGTTGACAGGCTTTCCGGCGAAACCGGCGTATGCAAAACTGCCAAACGGGCCTGGGTTTCCAGCTACAACCCCCATTTCGGAGAGGAAGCGCCGCTGGTGGGCAAACATGGCTCCGGTACCATATTTTTTACGCACTGCAATCTCATGTGTTTGTTTTGCCAGAACTTCGATATCAGCCATGAAAGCTGCGGCCACAAAGTTTCAAACGATGAGCTGGCGGCAATCATGCTCGCTCTGCAGCAGCAGAGATGCCATAATATCAATTTTGTCACACCGTCACATGTCGTGCCCCAAATTCTGGCTGCGCTTGAGATTGCCGTTCAACAGGGGCTTCGCGTGCCTCTGGTTTACAATTCCGGCGGTTACGATTTGCCTTCCACCCTCCGGTTACTGGAGGGTGTGTTTGATATTTACATGCCGGACTTCAAGTTCTGGGACCCGGATGTCGCCGAAAGCGCCTGTCGGGCAGCGGATTATGCGGAAGTCGCCTGTCGTGCCCTGAAAGAAATGCAGCGCCAGGTGGGCGACTTGATCATCGACGATGCCGGTGTTGCCCGGCAGGGCCTGTTAATTCGCCACCTCGTCTTGCCCAATGGAATGGCAGGCACCCGCAACATTATGCGCTTTATTGCCAGAGAAATTTCAGCCCACAGTTACGTCAACATTATGCCCCAGTACCGCCCATGCGGACGCGTCGCCGAAATAAGCGGTTTAAATACTTTTCTTTCGCCGGCTGATTACCGCAGCGCTGTGCAGGCGGCAGAAAAAGAAGGCATCACACGTCTCGACCAACCCCGGCGCACCTTTGTGTTAAGGTAAACGGGCATCTTGAAATCTCCCAAACAAACTTCAGGGAAATAGGGTTTCTCGAGGCTTGATAATTTGCCGCGGTGATGAGATACTGGAATACTGGAATTTTGAATCGATAACGGGTATTGCATGCAAAGAATCTTTGTGATTGGCGACATTCATGGGTGCTTTGATAAACTCTGTGCACTGATGGACAAAATCCCGATAAATTTCAACCGGGACCAATTAATTTTCATCGGGGATTATGTCGACCGTGGATCGGGCTCCGTTGAGGTGGTGGACTACCTGATTGATTTGAAGAAACGTGTGCCGGGCATCATATTCTTAAGGGGCAATCATGAGGATATGCTGCAGAATTACCTGGATGGCAGCGACCGCTTTACATACCTGCTAAATGGCGGCCAGCGGACCCTGGACGAATACCTGAACCGCCCGAACAATCCAGGTAAGTATCCCGTGCCATCCGCGCATCTGGAATTTTTTAATTCTTTGCACCTCTATTATCAGACCGCTGATTATATCTTCGTGCATGCCGGTCTTCGCAAAAAAGTGCCACTTGAATCACAGAAAAACATCGATCTGCTTTGGATCCGTGATGAATTCATATCCGCTGATTTTGATTTTGGCAAACGCGTCATATTCGGCCATACGCCCTTTAAAGAACCGCTGGTGCACACAAATAAAATCGGGATCGACACCGGAGCCGTTTACGGTAACCGACTGACCTGCGTCCAGTTACCTGAAATAGAATTCTATTCTCAACCATAACCGTATCGATGGGGAAGGAATCAGATTGTAATGAAAGTTCAATCGATCATCACATTTCTGCTCATTATGTTGTTGGCCGCAACCGCAAGCGCAGAGCGTTTGGCGGTATCGGCGCCTGTAGCCAATATTCGATCCGGCCCGGGAACCAGCCACAATGTTTTATGGAAAGTTGAAAAATATTTTCCCCTGCGGGTCATTGAAAAATCCGGAGATTGGTATCATTTTGAGGATTTTGAAGGCGACAAGGGATGGGTGCATCAGTCGCTTGTGAGTAAAATATCGGCGGTGGTTACCAAAAATGACGCGTGCAATATCCGCTCCGGACCCGGAACAAACAATAAAATTATTTTCACTGTAGAAAAGGGAATCCCGTTCAAAGTCCTTAAACGCGAAGGCAGCTGGCTTCACATTGAACATGCTGACGGTGATAAAGGCTGGATCCATAAGTCACTGATCTGGTAGCCGGTTGGGCTGGGGACTAGCGGCGATGGCACTGGACAGCACGTGTTAAACATGATGCTGTCACCGCCGCAATGCAGCAGATGGATGGGAAGGACAGTTAACGAAACGTGCACAGCTTTCGCAACCGATATAAAGATAAAAAACTAATCGTCGGTGTGGGTTCAGCCCTGATTGATATCCTGGCCCATGAAGACGAGGTTTTTTTAAGTAAAACCGGCGCCGTAAAAGGCGGGATGATATACGTAAACAAAGAATTTATTGACGAAACCCTCCTGCGATCATCCCAGCCACCCTCAATCGTTCCCGGAGGATCGGCCTGTAATACCGTTGTCGGAGTTGGCAAACTCGGCGGGGCGGCCCGTTTTGTCGGTAAATGCGGTACCGGGGAAATGGGTGAATTTTTTGAGAATGATTTAAAACGCCAGAATGTCGAGCCGGCGCTTTTGCGTTCAGACTCGCCCACGGGTCGGGTTCTTTCAATCATTACACCCGATGCCCAACGCTCCATGTTTACCTTTTTGGGCGCATCGGCTGAAACAAAACCGCAGGATATCGCACAAGATTTTTTTACAAATGCAGCCATTGTTCATATCGAGGGCTACCTGTTATTCAATCCGGAGTTAATTTTAAAGGTTCTTAAAACAGCCAAAAGCTCCGGCGCAAGGGTGTCTCTGGATCTCGCCAGTTTTAATGTGGTCAATGAATCCCGCGAGCAATTGCAACATATCGTTGAATCTTATGTCGACATCCTTATCGCCAATGAGGACGAAGCGCTGGCCTATACCGGACACAAAGACGAGGCCCGTGCCATTCAGGGGCTGGCTGCAGATGTAGAAATCGCGATTCTTAAAGTCGGGCAGCGGGGGAGTTTCATCGCCTGCCGTGATCAGATTTTGCCGATCCAGCCAAAAATCGGAGCGCCGATCATCGATACCACCGGAGCCGGCGATTTATGGGCAGCAGGCTTTCTTTACGGACTTGTCAATGGATATGCGCTTGAACAGTGCGGCGAATTGGGCTCAGCCTGCGGTTATGAAGTATGTCAGGTAGTGGGCGCCAACATTCCCGATGCAGGCTGGGCAAGGATCCGGAAGTTGGTTAAATAATTTTCTTGAATATAAAACCCGGGATGCTATAGTTCGGCTTTTTTAAATTGTCAGAACAAATGACTTAAGCTATTCGACGCCGCTGGTGGTTTGCGCGTTGCCTTGTTGAAGACAAAACCGGCTCAACGGGCACAACCGGCCAACAGGCTCAACATTGACAGGGAGGTTTAATGGCAACAAAGAAAAAAACCCGGAAGCAACTGTTAAAAGAACCGGATGAATTTATAACATTTACCGGTAAGGCGATTACCTTTATCACCGGGTATCAAAAACAGATTTCCTATATGCTGTGCGCGATTGTGGCGATTGTTATAATCTTCTTTGGATACCGGTTTTTCGCTCAACGCGCAGAAACAAAAGCGTTTACACGATTGGGGCAAACCCAATCTAAATACGACACGCTGAAAAAGACATCGTCAGAGACCGCGGCTTACAGCCAGGTATCGGAAGCATTTCAAAGCATTATCAAAAAATATGGCGGTAACGCCGGTGGCAAACTTGCCCGGGTTATTTATGCCAATATCAGCTTCGATGCTCAACAGTATGAGAAGGCCATCGCGCTTTATAAGCAGTCGCTCAACGACTTTAAAGATGATAAATTGGTCTATAATATGATTTTGAGCAATCTGGGACATGCCTATCAGCGTGTGGAAGATGAGCAAAATGCTGCCGCTTATTTTGAAAAAGCCGCATCAGCAACAGATTCGCCCATCCGCGAGGATGCCCTTTTTAACCTGGGCTTGATGTATGAAAAATTGGGGGAGGCCACAAAAAGTCAAAAAACGCTTCAGGAGATTCTGAATAACCATCCGGACTCCATTTATTTTGACGTGGTAGAAGAAGAATTAAACACATTGAAAAAATAAACCGTGTCCTTAAGATACAAAGAAGGCGTTTATTTTATTAGCCTACTTCCAGATTGTATTTCTTTATTTTCTGATTCAGACCGCTTTTGCCAATCCCCAGCATAGCCGCCGCATGGGATTGGACATTATTGGACATTTTCAATGCGCGCTCAATCAAGGCCTTTTCGATCG
>JBFFCW010000344.1:0-4719 GCA_041559695.1 Desulfobacterales bacterium | reverse complement strand
TGCTCGATCGGTGACGGTCAGGTTTTTCATGCCGGCACCGAAATATTCCACAAATTTTTCGACCACATTGTGTTTGCGAAGCAATTCGGTGACGGTCAGCACCAGATCGGTTGCCGTAATGCCTTCCGACAGCTCACCCACCAGTTTGACGCCAATGACCTGCGGAATTGACATGTAGTAAGGCTGACCCAGCATGACGGCTTCGGCCTCAATGCCGCCGACACCCCATCCCATTACGCCAATTGCATTGATCATGGGCGTGTGGGAGTCGGTGCCCACCAGGGTATCCGGATAGGCCACCGTCGCATTGCCGGCTTTTTCGGTCATGATCACACGCCCCAGATGTTCCAGGTTCACCTGGTGGCAGATGCCGGAGTTGGGGGGTACGACGTTGAAATTATCAAAGCTTTTCTGGGCCCACTTTAGCAGGGCATAGCGTTCTGCGTTGCGCTCATACTCTTTGGCGACATTTTGGGTGATGGCATCGGCAGTGCCAAAATAGTCGACTTGTACGGAGTGATCGACAATCAAATCCACCGGAACCAGCGGATTGATTTTTTGGGGATCGCCACCCAGGTCTTTGACCGCATCGCGCATGGCCGCAAGATCGACAACCGCCGGAACACCGGTAAAATCCTGCATCAGAACCCGCGCCGGGTGGTAAGGAATTTCCACCGGCGTTTCATAGCGTTTTTGCCAGCGTGCAATGTTTTCCAGATCTTCGTCAAACACCACCCGGCCGTCCAGTTTTCGTAAAAGGTTTTCCACCAGGATTTTGATCGAATAGGGCAGGCGTTTAATGTCGGCGATACCATTTTTTTCCAGCCGCGCAATGTCAAAAAAGGTATACGTTCTGTTTTTAATTTCGATTTGCGAACGATAATCTGTGTTGTCCATCGCTAGTCCTTCTCGTCTTGTTTACTGGCGTGTTGGAGTATTGGGAAAAAAACGATAATTCGCATCAGGTTGTTGCATTCATCACTCCAGTACTCCAACACGCCACTACTCCATATTTTCTAATGCTTCAATCTTATACACATATTTGACCCATTCGTCGCCGTAGTAATCCTCGGCAACGATTCGTAGGGGAAATCCGTGCTTTTGCGGTAATCTTTGCCCGTTGACCTGATAGGCTAAAAACACTTTATCGGAGCGGATGTCGCCTATCGGAAATTTCTCAACTTTTTCATAGGCGCCTTGCGGCCCGGAAACGATAATATGGGTGGTATCGGCTTTCATACCAGCCAGGTTCAGGACCGTCATCAGCGAAATCCCTTTCCAGTTCCCGTGATTGGTGAAGATTCCGGGGCAAATCAGCAAAACCTTGCGTTCAATCGATGGAAGTTCAATGATGCGGGAATAGGTGAGACGGGTCGGTATGGCCCCATTGCCGTCAATTAACAGCCGCCATGATTTTGGGTCCACTTCATGGTCGGTCAGGCCCATGGTCTCAAATTCTTTCAAGGGCAGCACTTCCAGGTTACGGGTATCCAGAGTGGCGGGGTTTTCATTTCTCAAACTTGACAGGTCCGTACCTTTGGGAACCAGGGTTCGTTTGGCCTGGGCATAGGCCTTTTCAATCCTGGCCCCGATGGTGCCGAAAAACAGGCCCAGGCCGGAGAGAACTTTAACGCTGAATTTAATGAATTGCCGTCGTGTTCTCATAAATCGTTACGTTTAAGATGACGGATGTCATCTTCAGCCGCCACAATGACATCGCTGGCCAAACCCAGAAAAAGTCCATGTTCCACAATACCGGCGCGTTCATTCAGCCTTACCGCCAGACCATTTGGATCCGCCATTTCACCAAAATTGGCATCAAGGATAAAATTGTGTTGATCGGTTTGATAAGGCTGGCCGTTATCATCAAGGCGCAGAGCGACGGCGGCCCCCTGTGATTTGAGAAAGTTTTCTGCGGATTTTGCGGCAAACGGGATGACTTCGACCGGCAAGGCCCAGCGGGTGCCCAGGCGGGGTGACAGTTTGCTTTCATCCACGATAATAACATTCTGCCGGCTGGCCTGTGCCACCACTTTTTCCCGCAGCAGCGCCCCGCCGCCGCCTTTGATCAGGTTCAGGTTCGGATCGACTTCATCGGCGCCATCGATGGTTACATCAATTACCGGCTGATCCTCCAATCCGCATAAGGAAATACCCCATTCAGCGGCCAGTGTTTCCGTGCGGATCGAGGTTGGGATGCCGACGATATTTATCAAATCACCGGATTTAATGCGCTCACCGATTCGAATTACGGCGAATGCCGTCGTGCTGCCGGTACCCAGGCCCACCACCATGCCGGATTCGACAAATTCGACGGCGCGATGAGCCGCTTTCTGTTTTAATTCGTCCTGTTTTTTCAAATCCGTGGTTCTCCTTGTATCCGTATCCCAGGTTTTGCATCCGCATCTTATTTGTTTGCCCAGATGCTCAATGCATCCGCAGATTCAGGCAGATTATTTTTTAATTTCAAAATTCTTTATTTATTTTTAATCTGCGTAATCTGCGGATAATAATATTTATAATGTCACTGGCGGCCTAAGCGGCTTTCATGCGCTTGCATTTTTCAGCGATGCTTTCCAGCAATTTGGCAAAAGGCCTGGCAAACGCAACGACCCCTTCGGCCTGCAGTCTTCGGGTGATGGCATTCAGGTCAATCCCCAGATCTGCCAGTTTGGCAACCTGACGTTGTGCTTCCGCAAAATCCCGCGTAAGGGTCTCGGCCACCCGGCCGTGATCCATAAAGCTTTGCAGCGTTGCGGGCGGTAACGTATTGACCGTATCGGGTCCGATCAGTTCGTCCACATACAGGTTGTCCGGATATGCCGGGTTTTTGGTACTGGTGCTGGCCCACAAAACACGCTGTACGCGTGCGCCTTTAGCCGCCAGTTCCTGCCAGCGGGGTTGCTGAAGTATGTTCCGGTATTCGGCGAAGGCCAGTTTTGAGTTGGCAACCGCGATTTTACCGGCGAGTTCGCTGTCGCCGACGGCTTCCAGTTCCTCATCGACGGCCGTATCCACCCGGCTGACAAAAAATGAGGCCACCGATGCGACCCTATCGATCGGATGTCCCCCTGCGACCGTGGGCCCGGATTCGGCCATTTTTTCCAACCCGGCCTGGTAGGCTGCGGCAACGGCTTTATAGTTTTCCAGGCCGAAAATCAGCGTGACATTGACATTAACGCCGGAACCGATTAATTCGGTAATTGCCGGAAGCCCCGCCGGCGTGGCCGGTACCTTGATCATCACATTGGGTCGGTTGACATTTTCATACAGGCGCCGGGCCTCGGCAATGGTTTTTTCGGTTTGATCGGCAAGCTCCGGGCTGACTTCCAGGCTGACATAACCGTCTTTGCCGTTGGTTGAATCATACACGCCGCGGAGGGTGTCAGTGGCCAGTGTAATATCCTTAATGGCCAGTGCTTCATAGATCTGTTCGATGGACCGGTCGCTTTTGATCAGCTGTTTTAAATCCTCATCGTAGTCGTGGCTGCCGGCAATGGCTTTTTCAAATATCGCCGGATTGGATGTTACGCCCTTGAGACCCTTGTCGACCAGTTGCTTGAGCTCACCGGAAGTGATCAGGGAGCGCTGGATGTAGTCCAGCCAGATAGATTGGCCAATTTCTTCAAGTTCGGTCAGCTTTGACATGATCATCTCCTATGCTTGCATCGATCAGAAGTAGTTTCAAAACCCCATCTAAGGCCCAATTGCTGAGTTGTCCCGCGAATTGAAATACTCACGTACTTACGTGTACGCTCCGTTTTCAATCCCCGGGACGCCTTGATGCATACCTTAATCTATTTAGAATCGATATGTAATCCCGCTTCTGCGGGGCCCTTGAACCTGATCTGAGGCTTTGAAACCACTTCCATATGGTTTGAATAATTTGCATTACGATCTGCTTTCGCACTAAATCTGATTTAACCTTTATACAATTTCCAGTGCTTTTTCAACGATGCGGTCGGCCGTGAGCCCGAATTTTTCATACAGAACGTCGGCAGGCGCCGAGGCACCGAAATGATCCAGGGCAATGATGTGGCCGAAAGCACCCACATAGCGGTGCCAGCCCTGGGGGCTGCCGGCTTCGATGGCGATTTTGGCCCTTATCTGCGGCGGCAGGATGCGGTGATGATATTCTGCCGGCTGGGCCTCAAATAATTCCCAGGAGGGCATGCTGACCACCCGCACCGCCGGTCCTCTGGCCTGGATCTTTGCTGCGGCTTCAAGGGCAATTTGAACCTCCGAACCGCTGGCGATCAGGACAAGATCGGGTTTGTTGCCGGCGGCCTCACTCAGAACATACGCACCCTGGTGGAGGTTCTTTGCCGGTGCGTATTTGGACTTACGGTCCAGGGTCGGCAGGTTCTGACGGCTTAATGCCAGGGCCACCGGGCCGCTGCGGTGACGGATGGCGGCCCGCCAGGCCTCGGCGGTTTCATTCGCATCGCAGGGCCGGATAACGGTGAGGTTCGGTATTGCTCTCAGGGAGGCCAGATGTTCTATCGGTTGATGGGTAGGGCCGTCTTCACCCAGGCCGATACTGTCATGGGTAAACACATAAATGACCTTCAATTCTGCCAAAGCCGCCAGACGGATAGCCGGCCGCATGTAATCAGAAAAGACTAAAAATGTGGCCCCGTAAGGAATTAAACCGCCATGCAGCGCCATGCCGTTTAAAATACCGCCCATGGCATGTTCCCTGACGCCGAAACGCAGATT
>JBFFCW010000343.1:0-4727 GCA_041559695.1 Desulfobacterales bacterium | reverse complement strand
GTAAGCCAGATATCAGATATCACCGACCAATTGCGTGCCGAAAGCGAAAAACAGCATCTTGAGGCCCAGTTGATGCATGCGCAAAAAATGGAAGCCATCGGCACTCTGGCAGGCGGGATTGCCCATGATTTCAACAATATTCTGATGGGTATTCAGGGTTATTTGTCATTAATGCGCCTGGGCAATGATTCAGACGCCCCGCAAAATGATCAGCATGGCAAATACATACAGGGTATTGAAGACAATGTCATGAGCGCAGCAAATCTAACCGAACAGCTGCTGGGATTTGCCAGAAAAGGAAAATATACCCTGCGCCCCACCTGTCTGAACGACATCATCGAAAAAAGTACCCGAATGTTTATGCGCACCAAAAAAGAAATTACGCTACACAAAAGATGCCAGAAAGGTATCTGGAATGTTCAAGTGGATCAGGGGCAAATTGAACAGGTGCTGATCAATCTTTACTTAAATGCCTGGCATGCCATGCCGGAGGGCGGGGACCTGTACATTCAAACGGAAAATGTTGCTCTCAGTGATGCACATTGTAAACCTTTTGAGGTCAAAGGCGGCAATTATGTAAAGCTTGCCGTGACAGACAGCGGCATCGGAATGGGCCAAGATACCATTGGTCGAATATTTGAACCCTTTTTTACAACCAAAGAAATCGGTAAGGGAACCGGCTTGGGGCTGGCTTCCGCATACGGAATTATTAAAAACCATAAGGGCATCATCCGGGTCTATAGCGAGCAAGGCCATGGCACTACATTCGTTATCTATCTGCCGGCATCCCAGGCCGAAGAAATAGACGAATTTCAAACGGATTATTCCATAACGAAAGGATCAGAGCAGATTCTGCTTGTCGACGATGAAGAAGGTCCGGTTCTGGTCGAAAAACTCATGCTGAAAGAATTGGGATACCGGGTGCTGACGGCCGAAAGCGGCAGAGAAGCCATCGACATTTATGCTGAAAATACCGATACAGTGGATTTGGTTGCACTGGATATGATCATGCCCGAGATGAGCGGCAGAGCCACGTATGAGGAACTGAAAAAAATAAATGCAGATGTCAGGGTTTTACTGGTAAGCGGCTACAGTCTGAACAAACAGGTGGAAGAGTTGCTTGAATTGGGCTGTAATGGATTTATTCAAAAACCGTTTGATATTATTGAACTGTCCCGGACGCTCAGGGAAATCCTCGATGATTGAATATTTTCAATTTTAAGGGTTTTACTTTGACGAAGGGCCGAGAATAATTTCAATGCGCCGGTTCTGGCGGCGCCCTTCTCTATTTTTATTGGATGCAACCGGCCGATAGAAGCTGTAGCCGTGTGCCGCAAGCCTTTCCGGTTGCAACCGCCCCTCTTTTTGAAGAAATCGAACCACCGCTGCCGCCCGCGCGACCGATAATTCCCAGTTGCTCGGAAATTTCTCCTTTAAGGTCGGACCTAAAGGCAGATTATCTGTATGCCCCTCGACCAGTATGCTTTCATCTTTGTGTGCCCTGATGGAATCGGCCACAACCAGCAACAATTGCTTACCTTTGTCATTAATCTCAGCGCTGCCTGAATCAAAAAGAATTTTATCGATGAAGACAACCTTGAAGGTGTCTTCCATTTCCACGATTTCGATATCCTGGGTGGCAATCTCGTCTTTTAGACTGGTTGCGATGGTCTTTTTGGTGTCATCCAGCAGGCGAATGACTTTATCCTGAAGCTTGATTACGGATTTCTTTTTTTTAAGATCGTGGTTGAGCCGTTCGACGTTTTGCGAAAGCTGCAAATTGATATTCTCAAGGTAGGTGTTCTTTGCTTTCAGGTCAGCCAGTTTTTCGCTACAATCCTTTTGGGCTTGGGCGAGTTGAACCAATTGGGCATCAAGGCTTTTAATCTTTTCCTGGGCCTCATAAAGTTCAACTTGGACATGCTTTAGTTCCGTATTCAGCAAGGTGTTTTGATCCTGCAACTGCGGATCGGATACGCAGGCCGCCAGCAGGAGCATAACCAGGCCCAAAACGCCGAGAAGACACTTGTTGCCCATTAGCTAATTTCCGTTTTGGTAATTAGTGTTTTGTGTTTAGCTTTTAGGGTTTAGCATAACGTATTTTTTGTTATATCAATTTATTAGAATTCTAAACCCTAAACACCAAATACTAAACACTCTCGTAAAATAAATCTTTTTCTGATTTTTTTTACCAGACAACAACCTTTATTTATATCAAAATTTTCGCAATTTTCATAATTTTATTTCTACGGTTTTACATCGGGGCATTGAAAGATTGCGCATAGCCGGTAAGTTCAACGTAGCCCGCCCCTTTTACCGGACGTTTTCCGGCCGAACCGCTTATTGAAATGCTGCCCTCCCAATACGTCACCCCGGTGGTTGCTTGCGTCTGCATTTCCTGATCCGATATGTTGGCCTTTGCGGTTAATTGAATCGCCAGCGGGAAAACGGTGAGCCGCCAGTGCAACGGGTACACGGCCTGGGAGCGGGGACTTTTCCAGGAGTTCACGACATCTACCCTGAAATCGTCTTTCGTCAGATGTCGCGGCTTGCCGGAGACGTCAATAAAAGTTCCGCTGGATGCCTGACTGAAGCGCCCTTCCCGATTGCGCAGCAGAAAAAGCATAATCTCGGTTTCATCAGAAAGCTGCAGGCTGAACCAATCCCACCCGATGATTCCCGGCTCCAGGGGTGCCGTACTGAATTCGTGATCCATCCAGCTTAAACCTTTAACCGTAATCGTTTTTGCGCCAAATGTTAACGCCCCCTCTGTTTTCAGTCGCGGAAACGAATAATAACAGCTGGCACGTTCAGGGGTTGAACCTTTGCGGCTGTAACCCGCATCACCGTGTAAAACAGGCGGCTTGGCAGGTTTCAGCGTCAGCTCGTAGGAAAAATCATCGGTTACTGTTTTGAGCAAATGCCGATCCGCTGTTATTTTAGCCGACCAGTTTTTGATAAAAACCATGGTATCCGCCGCTTCTTGAGATACGCCTGCCATTCCCAGAGTTCCCCGGGCCATCAATTCGGATTGCAGATGTCTTTTTCTAAAAATATCGGTAATGGCGGCATGCCCGAAATAAATTTGCCGGGCGCGCCAGACAGAAGGGGGGTGTGGCCGGCGCTTCTCATCAGCCGGTGCATTTATCTGACTTCGGAAGAATGTCAGCTGGAAACCATATCGATTCCCGGTTTCAGCTTCAAGATTGCCGGTATAGTACCACCACTCGGTACGATAACCCGAATGGGCTCCGTGATCTTTTGGAAAAACCAGATTGCAGGGCCCGGTCACCGATAAAAAACCAGATTTATCCTCGGCAATCACTTTATGGCCGGCTACGGCAGTCATCAGAAAAAGACACAAAAATGCAAGAGCAACTTTTAGGGATAATTCAAAATTCAGAAAGCTTTTTCCGTCATTCCCGTGAAAGCGGGAATTCAGGTCTCGTCCCCGCGTCGGCGGGGATCCAAACATCGAGACAGTTCTGGATTCCCGCCTTCGCGGGAATGACAAGCCCGGGATGAAGAAAATTACTAGCCCCTCGGATGATTGTTCCATAAAAACCTCAGCGCGCTCTGCGTCTTTGCGGTGAAAAAATCATCTTTCCCTCAGTAGCGTCGCCGGCGGCTGGCGGAACACCATCTTTACGGCCGGTAGGGCTGCGGCAAGGGCCGTTATAATAATCAACGGAATCGACAAGCCCAATGATCCCCAATCAACACTGTATAAAAAGGTCCAGCCGAACGATTGGCGATTAATCACGTAGACCAGCAGATACGACAAAATAAAACCGCAGACAACCCCGGCCAATTCGCCGATGACCACCATGAAACCCGCCTCCCAGAATATCATCGTTCGAATCTGCCGAAAACTCGCGCCGACCGCAAACAAGGTGTTTAGCTGCTGAGACCGCTCCAGCACCATGACCGTTAAGGTTGTGGCAATCCCCAGGGCCGCAATCACCAGGGCAATCAGCAGTAAAACCGTTGTCACCGCAAATGTCTCGTCAAAAATTCGCAATACAGCGCCACGCAGTCCCTTGCCGCTGTACATATCGACTTTGTCTCCCATGCGGTCAATAATTTCATTGCGGAGTTTTGCGACCGCCAGATCCAAATCCTGGAAGCGGTCTTTGAAAAAAAAGCGCAATCCACCCCAGTAAGTTTGATGATACTGCGCGTTAAAATGCGGCATAGAGTAAAAAACCACGCCGCCTTGCGTCCGATAATCACGAACGATTCCTAAAATGGGCAGTTCAACATAGGATTCCTCGATTTGGGCTTTGAACACATCGCCGACGGTTAATCCGGTACGATTTGCGAATACCTCTGAAACAATAACGCCCTGACCGCCTTTAAGCATGGGACGGATTTTGTGCGGGTCTCCCTTCAGCCAGAAAAAGGACGCGTATTGCATGAATCTCTGGATGTCCAGTAGCTCAAACTCATAGGGAAATTTTCCATAGTTTAAAAAAAACCGCCGATTGGGTAAAATATCCACTTCGGATTTATAATTCTGCAGATGGTCAATAACCTGCTGTGGAATGGCGTAGCGAAAGCGATTTATTTCTCCCATTTTGGAGGTTAAGAATAAGTCCCCTTTGATGGTCTCGTAGGTCCAGTATTCCACTGTCTGGCGAAAGCTGTAAATCATAACCACCAGCGCTGCAAATAGGGCCACAGCGGTAATCAGGGCGCCGACCGAGACCGCTGTGCGCGTCCCGCTG
>JBFFCW010000342.1:0-4728 GCA_041559695.1 Desulfobacterales bacterium | reverse complement strand
TATGGGGGTATGGCCGACGATCTTTCGAATCCGTTGCTTCAGCTCCCAGACACTGAAAAATTGAGCATGGTTAAAAATCGTTGAAGTAAACATGCCCTTTACACGACGCTGGATTCCTTTGATGGCGTAACGGTTTAATACACCGATAAAGATTCGGTCCTTGGTCACCCGGCAGGCTTCCTCCAGTGCCTTTTGAGGGTCATCGACAAATTCCAGGGTCGTAAACAGACAGCTATAATTAAACGAATTGTCATCAAAAGGAAGGTCTTCGGCGTAACCGCGGTAAAGATCGGCCCGGTTGCCGACATTGCGCGCCGCGATATCAAGCATATAGGTGGAAGGATCCAGTCCGGTGACCAGCAGCTCCATTTCGAGAAAGGCCGTCAGACAGACTCCCGTTCCACATCCGATATCCAGTACGGATTCGCCGCGCATGGGTTGCAGCAGGGTATGCATCAGCTGGGTTTCAAGCGCTAAAGCTACTTTCGTTTGCGGCTTTTGCAGCCATTGCTCGTATGCAATGGCATCTTTGAAATTGAAGACATGGCCCATGGCAGATAATTTAAGTGATAAATGTGAGTTTATCAAGAGTGAAAACTGCACCTTTTCCGTCGGATTTTAAGTCGGTTCAGTCGGGGTGTCCGGCTTGGGCTTCTTGGCAGCCCGGGGAGGTCGCTTCTTTTTCCGCTGCGGTCGCTTTTTGGGGGCGGATTTTTCAGGCTTTGCGGTGGTTTTGGTTTCAGTCGATTTGGAAGGTTCGGGTCCAAAGCCGAAAAATGCGCCTGGAAACGAACGCGTCCGGGGTTTTTTTGACGACGGCCGTGCCGCGCTGCGCTGCTTTTCCCGGTGCTGGCTGCGCTTTCGCCCGGATTTCCGGATACTGGACCTGCGCCGCGAGGCGATGGGTTTTGAGGTGTCAGCAACAAACCAGTCGTTTCCAGGCCAGACCACGGGAATTTTGTATCCCAGCATTTCCTCCAAAGGCTCCAGATGGTAAACATAATCCTCACAGGCCAGGGCAAATGCCTTGCCGGTCTTGCCCGCTCTGGCGGTCCGACCGATGCGGTGGATATAGTTTTCAGAATCCTGCGGCAGATCGTAATTGATCACATGGCTGATATCTTCAACATGAATGCCGCGGGAGGCGACGTCGGTAGCGACCAGAATTTTAATCTGGCCCTTTTTGAATTGTTCCATCAGCCGAAACCGTTTGCGCTGGGGCAAATCGCCGGTGATCCTTTCCGCCGGCCAGGCATTGCCTTTAAGCTTGGTTGTCAGCCAGTCAACGCCGACTTTGGTATTCACAAAAATGAGCATCCGATTCCAGTCCTCTCTTTTCAGCAGGCCCAGCAGCAGCTCTAATTTTTTCCCCGAACCGACGTGAAACAGCTGCTGCTCGATTCCCTCAACCGTTATGGTCTGGGGGGTAACCGATATAAACTCGGGCAGATTCATGAATTCATAAGTCAGCTCCATAACCCGATAAGAAAGGGTGGCCGAAAAGAGCATGGACTGGCGCGTATCATAGGGGGGGAGTTTGCGGAGCAAGAAGCGCATATCTTTGGTGAAACCCAGATCAAACAGCCGATCGGCCTCATCGATAACCAGCATTTTGATGCCTTCTGTTTTAAAGATGCCCTGCTTGAGATAGTCAATGATACGCCCGGGGGTGCAGATGACAATATCGGTTCCCCGGCGCAGGATATCCGCCTGGCGTTTGTAATCGATGCCGCCGACAACTTCGGCGATCTTTAAATCCGTATGGCGGCACAGGATGCGGGCTTCCTCGTATATTTGATGAGAAAGTTCCCGGGTGGGCGCGACGATAAGCGCTGCCGGCAGACGGGGATCGCGGTCAGAAAACGTCAAAATACGGGTAATGACGGTGACAAGAAAAGCCGCGGTTTTACCGGTGCCGGTCTGAGCCTGGCCGGCAACATCGAGGCCGCTCAACGAAATGGGAAGCGTTTGTTCCTGGATGGGGGTGCAGTAGACAAAACCGGCTTCCTTTAAAGCGGATTGCAACTGCGCCGGCAAGACAAACTCGTCGAACCGCTGTTCGGTTAAAAATTCAGGCTTTTCGGCCCGCGGGTGCGCTGCCGGAGATTCAGGTGTCTCGGACATGGTGTTTTAAGTTTCTTCTAAAATGAGCGTTTCAAATTTAAAAAATATCGATTATTGGCTCGCGATGATTATATACTTTTATCAGGCGGTTTTGCAAGCAGTGTGAATTCTAATATTTGAATTAAGTTGCGCTGTATGCTAACAGAAGACGCGTTTGCTTCGCTCACGTCATATTGGAACAAGGCTATGAAAGAATTCTTCAAAGTTACAGATTTACAAACGGTTTTAGAATACCGTACAAAATTCCCACAGGTCAAGACCGAAGAAACACCGCTGGTCGAATCGGTTGGGCGAATACTGGCGAAAGATATAGTGGCCGATGATGATCTGCCGGACTTCCCACGAGCGATTGTGGACGGCTACGCGGTTAAAGGCGCATCCACCTTTGGGTCCAGTGAGAGCAATCCCGCCTATCTGACGCTCAGCGGCAGCATCGCCATGGGAGAGTCGCCGGAAATTGCCGTTGGTCCCGGAGAGGCCGCTCAGATCGCCACCGGCGGGATGTTGCCGCCGGGTGCGGACAGCGTGGTCATGATTGAACACACCGAAGCCATTGATGACACCACCATTGAAGTCTACCGCAGTGTCGCCCCCGGCCAGAACATGATTGCCATCGGTGAAGATATCAAAAAGCAAACGCGTGTCCTTTTGAACGGACAATTGATTCGCCCCCAGGAGGCCGGGCTTTTAGCCGCTCTGGGCAAACAGCAGGTTGCCGTTTATCAAAAACCCGTCATCGGTATTATTTCCACCGGAGATGAAATTGTACCCATCAGCGAAACGCCGGGTCGGGGACAGATACGCGATATCAACACGTATACGCTTTCGGGTCTGATTCACGAAGCCGGAGCAGTGGCTGTCTCCTACGGAATCGTGCGCGATGATTTTAAAATCCTGTTTGAAAAATGCAAGCTCGCACTTGAGCAATGTGATATGATTTTAATTTCCGGCGGCAGTTCGGTCGGTGCGCGCGACTATACCGTTGATGTTCTTTCCGCCTTGCAAGATGCAAAAATTCTGGTTCACGGCATATCCATCTCCCCCGGCAAACCCACCATTCTGGCAAAAGCCCAAAACAAGGCGTTCTGGGGAATGCCCGGGCATGTGGTGTCGGCCATGATTGTATTTTCAAGAGTGGTCAAACCATTCGTCGAGCATCTCAGCGGACAAGCCGCTGGTCAGAAAAAAGAACTGCGGCTGCAGGCCAAGCTGAGCAGAAATGTCGCTTCGCGGCAGGGGCGCATTGATTTTATTCGGGTTCAACTCCGCCTTGAAAAAGGTCGGCTCTGGGCGGACCCGGTGCTGGGCAAATCCGGGCTTATCAGCACCATGGTCAACGCCGACGGTCTGATTGAAATCGATATCAATACCGAAGGGCTGGATAAGGGGACGGAAGTCGAAGTGATACCAATGTAGACAAAACCAACGACTGTTTTTTGTTTAGGATATTCAGTCAAAGTTCAGTTTATCCTAAATGCGAAGCACGAAATTAGAAATCCGAAACAATATCTAAATTCTAAATGCGAATGTTCAAAACAAGTTCGGTATTTTGATAATTTGGTATTCGGATTTGCTTCGGCCAATTTTATAAAATCAGGCGTTATTCGAATTTCGAATTTAAAACTAAGCTTAAGAAAATTTTGATCATTTCAAAAAACCCGGAACATAATTGGAGAATTAAATGGCATTTAAGCGTAATGTCTATTTAAAAATGAAAACCCTGCCGGAAGCGCGGGACATTCTTTTTCGAACGTTTGGCGATTTGCCGCCGCTGCCGGCTGAAAAAATTTCGGTTCCGGATGCCGTCGGCCGCGTTCTGGCGCAACCGGTCAATGCACGGCTATCATCACCGAACTTCCATCTGGCAGCCATGGACGGGCTGGCGCTAAAAGCAGAAATCACCTTTGGCGCAAGCGCGGCAACACCCAGGCAGCTTGTCGTCGGCCGGGATGCCGTTTACGTCAATACGGGCCATGTCCTGCCGCAAGATACCGATGCGGTCATCATGGTCGAAAATGTCAACGAGCTCGCTGAAGAACGCGTCGAGATCGAAGCACCGGCATTTCCATGGCAAAATGTCCGCAGGGTCGGAGAAGACATTGTCGCCACCGAGCTGCTTTTCCCGCAAAACCATGTCATCACGCCCTATTGCGTAGGGGCCCTGTTGGCCGGGGGTGTTTTCAGCGTTGCGGTCAAATCAAAGCCGAAAGTGCTGATTATTCCCACCGGATCGGAACTGGTGGACTGGCGCAAACTCGAAACGCATGACATTAAGCCGGGACAGGTGCTCGAAACCAATTCATTTGTTCTGGGTAAGCTGGTTGAAAAGTGCGGGGGCACCTTCCGGCGCCACGAGATGGTCGTTGACGATACCGCTAAGATTAAACAGGCGCTAAACACCGCCGTAAAAGACGATTATCAGTTGATCATGGTTCTGGGCGGATCTTCAGCCGGTTCTGAGGATTTTGCTAAAACAGCAATTGTGGATATCGGTGAAATCAAAGTCCACGGGGTCACCATAATGCCCGGCAAACCGGTTGTCATCGGATCTGTGGAAAATAAGCCGGTCTTTGGCATTCCCGGCTACCCGGTGTCTGCCATTAT
>JBFFCW010000341.1:0-4729 GCA_041559695.1 Desulfobacterales bacterium | reverse complement strand
CAGGTGCTGGCGGAGCCGGCGGCGGTTCGGCGGGTTTGGGTGCAGCCGCTGTGTCAATGGTGCCGACCACCGCGCCGATAGCGACCGTTTCGCCTTCCTGAACCTGGATGGAGAGGACACCCGCGGCCTCGGAGACGACCTCTAAAGTGACCTTGTCGGTTTCGATAACAAAAAGCGGCTCGTCTTTTTTAATCATATCGCCATCGTTTTTGAACCACTGGGCCAGCAAGGCCTCTGTTACGGATTCGCCCACGCTGGGAACTTTTACTTCAACTACCATAATAGCCTCATTTTCATTTGCTACAATTTGCCAGATGTATTTTTAAATTGGAACTGGTCTCTATCTGGTTTCGGGTGTCAGGTGTCAGGTTTCAGGAAGGCGAATGCTGACACCTGACACCTTTTTGGGGCCAACGGCCCTAAACTTACCCCGCGGCTGCTTTGCCTTTCCCTTTGCGGACTGCCGGCGGTCCCAGGGCCTGCGCGACGATCGCCTGCTGTTCTAATTTGGCAAGGCCGGGAAAGCCGGAAGCCGGGCTGGAAGATGCTTTTCGGCCGATATAGCTGAATGATTTCGCGCAAGCGGCGTTTAAGCGCGGCTGCACAAATTGCCATCCGCCCATGTTTTGCGGCTCTTCCTGAACCCAGAACCATTTTTTGGCCTGACCATATTTTTGAAAAATCATTTTTAGCTGTGATTCCGGAAACGGATAGAACTGCTCAAGCCGCACAATGGCAACGTCTGTTTTGTCCAATTCGTTGCGGCTTTGTAGCAGCTCATAAAAAATTTTTCCACTGCAGACCAAAATCGTTTTCGCGTGATTGGAACTGCCGGGATCATCTAAAACGGGCTGGAAATGGTCCGCAGCCAGATCCTCGATTTTCGAAACCGCCAGCGGGTGGCGCAACAGGCTTTTGGGCGTCATGACAATAAGGGGCTTGCGAAACCGCGCTTTAACCTGGCGCCGCAACAAATGAAAATATTGAGCCGGTGTGGTCGGGTTGCTCACCTGGATGTTGTCGCCGGCGCACAATTGTAAAAACCGCTCAAGCCGTGCACTGGAATGCTCGGGCCCCATGCCCTCGTAGCCGTGGGGCAGCAGCAATGTCAGGCCGCTCAGACGCTGCCACTTGGTTTCCCCGCTGGCGATAAACAGATCGATTACCGACTGGGCATTATTGACGAAGTCACCGAACTGCGCCTCCCACAGAACCAGGCTGTCGGGTCGTGCCAACGAGTAACCGTATTCAAAACCGAGCACGCCGGCCTCAGACAAAAGGCTGTCATAAACGTAAAATCGGGCCTGATCGGCAGTAATTGAATTCAAGGGCAGGTGGCGCGTTTCATTTTGAATGTCGACCAGTGTGGCGTGGCGCTGGCTGAAGGTGCCACGGCCGCTGTCCTGGCCACTCAGACGCACGGAGGTGCCTTCTTGCAGCAGGGATGCGAAAGCCAGTGCCTCGGCATTGGCCCAGTCAATGCCTTCGCCCTGCTCAACCGATTCCAGCCGCTTAATGAGCAGGCGTTGCAGTTTCGGGTTCAGGCTAAATTGGTCCGGAACCGAATTTAAATTTTTGGCGAGCAAAATCAGGACGTCTTTATCGACACCGGTGGCAACCGGGTCGTGAGTGTAAGCGGCCCTGATGTCTTCCCATGCTTCATAGAAGCGGGATTCCGGAAACGGGCATTCACTGCCGTGAACGGCTGCATAAGCCTGGTCCAACTGGCTGTTGATTTCTGCCGCCATCTTGTCGATATTATCCTGGCGGGCGATACCTTCGGATATCAACTGGTCTGCGTAAAGTTGATGCAACGAAGTCCGCTGGCGAATGCGGTCATACATTCCGGGCTGGGTGAAATAGGGTTCATCGCCTTCGTTGTGCCCGTATCGGCGGTAGCAGACCAGATCAATGACGACATCTTTGCCGTACTCACGACGGTAATCAGCGGCCAGTTGCATGACATGCAAAACCGCTTCGGGATTTTCGCCGTGAACGTGAAAGATGGGTACCATCAGCATTTTGGCGATATCGGTGGAGTAGCGGGTGGAGCGCGCATTTTCGGGAAGCGTGGTATAACCGATCTGATTGTTGATGATCATGTGAATCGTGCCGCCGGTTTTATAGCCTTCCAGCTGCGACATATTCAAGGTTTCAGCGACAATACCCTGCCCCGCAAAAGCGGCATCGCCGTGGATTAAGAGCGGCAGGACCTGTGCGCCCCTGCTATCGCCGATGAGATCCTGGCGGGCGCGGCAAAACCCCTCGACCACCGGGTTGACCGCTTCGAGATGGCTCGGATTGTTCATTAGAAAAATACGCAGCTGTTGATTACTGGCGGTTTTAAGGTCGGCCAGATACCCGTTATGGTACTTCACATCCCCGGCGCCGACGAGCTCCTCGGGATTGTAGCAGCTTTCAAACTCGCTGAGTATATCTTCATAGGGCCGTTGCAAAATGTTGGCCTGAACATTTAACCGTCCGCGGTGCGCCATACCGAGAATGATTTCTTTGCAGCCGGATTCGGCCACATGCTGAATTAAAAAATCCAGCGCCGCAATCAGGGCTTCGCCCCCTTCCAGGGAAAAGCGGGTGACGCCGATGTATTTTTTATTCAAAAATTGTTCAAAAAGAGCGGCCCTGACAAGGCTTTTCAATATGCGCTGTTTGGCATCCGGCTCCAGACCGGATCGGTTGCGAACCGGCTCCATGCGATTTAGCAGCCAGCGCCGCTCTGATGGATCCTGCAGGTGCATGAATTCCACACCGATGGCGTGACAGTAGGTCTCTTTTAATGCCAGAATAATTTCTTTCAGAGGCGCCTGTCCGGATGCTTCAAAGCGACGGGTAAAAAATTCCCGGTCCAGATCTCGCGGGGTTAAATTAAAGGCTTCCAGCGCCAGCAGGGGATGCTCGGTCGGGCATGCCGCCAGGGGATCCAGGCAGGCCAGCAGATGCCCCAGATCCCGGTAACGATAAATAAGCGACTCGACCCGTGATTGCCTTAACAGTTGTTGCTGATCAAAGCCGTCGGCGGCTTCAGGTGCACCGGATGTTGCCAGCTCAAATCCTTCGAAAAAAAATCGCCAGTCGCTTGAGACGCTGGCAGGATCTGCTTTCCACCGCTTGTATTGCTCCTCGATGAATTCGGCATTCCAGGTGGCGGCTAAATCCATGATCGTGCTACCTTTTGTTTTAACCACCAAGAACACGAAGAGCACGAAGATTAGATATTTTAATTAATGCTTTCTATTTCGTGTCCTTCGTGAACTTCGTGGTGGGCTTTTATAATGCTTAATTAATTTTGTCGCTGTTTATAACCTGGGTCGTGAAAATGTCCACGCGACCAAAATTTAAAATGAAGATAATCATGCGTTTGACATAAATCGATCATATGGAAAAGGCATTTGAGTGTCAATTCCTATTTAAGCGGTTCAAGCTGCGTTGTTGCAGGTGAAGACATCTTCATGGTAACCTGCCGTCTTGTCTTACCCGCAATATTGAATTATGTTATGTCGTAATAGCGTTCCGAAATACGGTAGTGCGGCATAAATGATTGCACGGTTGTCAAAAAAACGGTTGAATACCGCAACTTTTTTTTGATAACCCCTATAGATGGAGACAGGCATGTCCGGCAGATTAAATCGATTTCTGTGTATTTTGTGTATATTCGGTCTGATGATGGCCCCTTTTTTTTCACCCCTCTGGGGCCAGGAAAAACCGAAGGGGCCGCCGCCGGCCAAGGTGGCCGTAGCAACTGTTGAAACCGGAATGGTCAGACCTCAGGCGGAATTTATCGGTACCGTTTTTTATGAGGAGGTTTCCGACGTGGCATCTGAGCTGAGCGGGCTGGTCGAAGAGGTGCGCTTTGAGGAAGGGCAGCGGATTAAAAAAAGGCAGGTTCTCATCAAGCTGGGCTCGGATATTTTAAATAAACGGCTGCTGGCAATTTCAGCCACCTATGAACAGGCGCTGACCGGGCTGGAAATCGCCCGCATCGAATTTGAGCGCAAAGAAAAACTTTTTAAGACCAAATCCATCTCTGAACAATCCTATGACGAAAACCGTTTTCGTGTCAAAGGGATTGAAAAACGAGTTTCCTCTCTTAAGGCTGAAGTCGAACGCATCGAAATCGAGCTGCAGAAGAAAATTATCCGCGCTCCGTTTGACGGGATTGTCATCAAACGGCAGGTGGATCGGGGAGAGTGGCTTGACGAAGGCGCGACGGTGGCGATATTGGCCAAAGATGACGTGGTCGACATTGTGGTAGACGTTTCCGAAGAATTCATCCCCTTTATTCAAGTCGGAATGCCGATCAAAGCGACCCTCAATGGCAGTGAAATATCAGGATCGGTTATAGCCGTTGTTCCCCGCGGAGATGTCGCCACCCGGACCTTTCCGGTAAAAATCCGAGCGCCGAATACGCTGGCACTCATCGAAGGAATGTCGGCCAGAGTGCTGCTGCCGATCGGAACCCCCCGCAAAACGCTGGTTGTCTCCCGGGATGCCGTCAATGCGGTGTTCGGTCAAATCGTCGTTTTTACGGTTAAAGATTCTAAAGCACAGATGATTCCAGTCAACGTCATCGGGTATCAGGAAATGATCGCCGGGGTGGAAAGCGCGGATCTTGCAGAAGGCATGCCGGTGGTTGTCAAAGGCAACGAACGATTGCGGGCCGGGCAGATGGTCTCTATCGTCGGACAAAGTCCCGATTGAGTTAAAACTCAAT
>JBFFCW010000340.1:0-4730 GCA_041559695.1 Desulfobacterales bacterium | reverse complement strand
TGCCGGAGGGATTCTTGTCCACCATCTAAAGGAACTCATTCTTCATACCAATTTAAAACGAGAGGACACCATATTTTACTTCACCACATGCGGCTGGATGATGTGGAACTGGCTGGTCAGTTCTTTGGCTGTTGGTGCCACACTGGTTCTTTTTGATGGAAATCCCTTTCATCCGGACCCGGGAGCACTCTGGAAGATGGCCCAGGAAGAAAAAATCACAATATTTGGAACCAGCGCGGGATACATTGCAGCCTTGCAGAACGCCGGTGTGAAGCCCGGAAAGAGCTATGACCTCTCTCCGCTCAAGGCCGTGCTTTCAACCGGATCACCCCTGTCCATAGAAGGTTTCGAGTATATATACAAGGAAGTTAAGGCGGATCTTCAGCTGGCATCCATTTCCGGGGGTACGGACCTCAACGGCTGCTTTGCCCTTGGGAATCCAATGGGGCCGGTCTATGCCGGTGAACTCCAGTGCAGGGGACTGGCCATGAAAGTTTTGGCTTTTGACGAAAACGGAAAATCGGTGATTAACCAGCAGGGTGAACTGGTCTGTACCGCGCCTTTTCCGTCCATGCCGATCTATTTCTGGAATGATCCGGACACTAAAAAATATCTTGGCGCCTATTTTGACGTTTATCCCAATATCTGGCGACATGGAGACTATATCGTCGTCACCGAAAGAGGCGGCGTCATCATGTACGGGCGGTCGGACGCTACCTTGAATCCCGGCGGAGTTCGCATCGGAACCGCTGAGATCTACCGCCAGGTGGATCTTTTAAAGGAGATTGAAGACTGCGTTGTTGTGGGGCAGAATTGGAAAAACGATGTCCGTGTTATCCTGTTTGTCAAAATGATCGAAGGGTCTGAACTGACCGATGAGATTGTCGATAAAATAAAAAGTACCATTCGCACCAATGCGTCACCAAGGCATGTTCCGGCATTAATTTTGCCAGTTCCGGATATTCCATACACCCACAATATGAAAAAGGTCGAACTGGCCGTTAAAAAGGTCATTCACAACCAGCCGGTGCTCAATAAAGACTCGCTGAGCAACCCGGGAGCACTCGATTATTTTGCCAATATAAAGGCGCTACAGGAAGATTAATCTGGGTCTCAACTATTATCCTGATTGAGCCAGGCTATATTGAGGAGGTATATGTTATCTGGTATGCCCAAACAGGTTCGGACACCGTAATTGGGCCTCAGATGTGCTTTTGAGACGGCTTGTGCATGTATTGGTCTTTTTGTGGGAATAAATTTAAGATTTATTAAAACCTGCGGAATGTGATCTTGCAACTATCTATTTTTACTCAAAATGAGATACGTAAATGGTATCTTAGAGATCATACCCATTTAATTCCTGCAGCAACCTGCATTATCCCATATCCGTTAGTATTTAGATAATATAATTGATGGTTATCAAGTCAAGCGAGTCCTATTTTGAAGCATTTTTATGGACAAAACAAAGTCTGGTCCTCTGCACAAGAATTTTCTACTCAAAGCCGATCCAGGTCGCAATATTTTCAATCGGTTCCCGGTTGCTGACCACCCTGTTGGCCGGAAAATCCCAGTTGGGATACCCGATGGCAACGGAGATGACAATCCGTTTGGATTCGGGTATGCCGGCAACTTCGTGCAGCACTTCTGGATACGTGATTCCCTGGTTGGCAATGCAGGTACCCAGCCCATAATGCAGTGCGGCCAGACAAATGTTTTGTGTTACCGCGCCGATGTCGAAAATCGGCCGGGGATAGGACAATGATCGATCCACAAAAATAACGATCGCCGCCGGCGCATTAAAAAACCGGAATCCCAGTTTCATCCATCGGTTCCTTTTCTCAATATCTCCTCTGGGAATATCCATGAGCCCAAAGAGCTGTTTGGCAATTTCGATCTGACGCCGCCGATAGATACTGTCCGGAGGCAAGCCTTTGGGTGGAAGATCGGGATGGGGCGGTGCCTTTGAATTCAATTTTTCAATATTTGCCGTTCTGATCTTATCCAGGATATCACCCGCGACAATGGTAAATTCCCATGGCTGGCTGTTTTCAGCAGAGGGGGCGCGGGTTGCTGTTTCTAAAATTTCCTTTAGGATGTGTTGCGGGACAGGATCGGCCTTGAAGTCTCTGATGCTCTTTCGTGTTCTTATGGTTTCGATGACATTCACAATAGTGCTCCTATGAAATATTTCGGGCTTGGCCCGAATACCAGATGCAACCGGTTCAAAAAACCAATGTCTTTTAAGTTGACAGACAACCAACTTTTATTATATTAAACTCTCTCGCATGTTATATACTTTCCCATAACATTTATGCTTGGCCCAATTCAAGACCGGATCATTTTCACGGTTACGATTATTCTCTGATAAAATTTCGGCGTTAAAATCACCGACTTTTTTATATATAAAGTTCGCATTGTTTTATGATTTAAAAGATGGATGTGTATGTTTTTTCGGTTTTTTTAATCTTAACAGAACGATTGGGAGGATCTTCAAAATGGCTAAAAAATGGGTTTATCTCTTGGATGAAGTTGATCAGGCAGAAGCGTATGTCGGTGGTGAGTGGGACGCTCTTCGCGGACTGCTCGGTGGCAAAGGCGCAAATCTGTCGGAAATGGTTCGTATCAATGTTCCGGTGCCACCCGGGTTTACGGTGACCACCGAGGCCTGCAACACCTATCTGGAATCCGGCGAAACATTTCCCAAAGGAATGAGAGAAGAGATGCTTGAAGCTCTGAAGGCCGTTGAAGAGACTACCGGAAAAAAATTCGGTAACCAGAAAAATCCGCTTTTGGTTTCCTGCCGCAGCGGCGCCAAGTTCTCTATGCCGGGTATGATGGACACCGTGCTCAATATCGGACTGAACGATAAAACCGCCAAAGGAATGATCAAACTGACCGGTGATGAACGTTTTGTCTACGATTCTTATCGCCGCCTGGTTCAGATGTTCGGCAATGTGGTCATGGGCGCTCCTGATGAGGCCTTTGAGGAGGTCATCACCGAAGCCCGTATAAAAGCCGGCGTGAAAACCGATGCCGAGCTGTCGGCCAATGACTGGAAAGATGTGATCAAAAAATTCAAGGTCATCTTCAAACAGTATGCCGGGCGATATTTTCCAAGCGATCCGTTTGAACAGCTTTTTCTGGCCACAGAAGCTGTGTTCAGGAGCTGGAACGGGAAAAGGGCTGTTGACTATCGAAATGCCGCAGGGATTTCCCATGACCTGGGCACTGCGGTGACGGTTCAGACCATGGTGTTCGGAAATATGGGCAATGACAGCGCGACGGGTGTTGCCATGACCCGGGACGGCTCCACAGGAGAAAATCGAATTGAAGGTGACTACCTGATCAATGCGCAGGGAGAGGATGTGGTTGCCGGGATCCGGTTAACCAACGAGATTTCTCAATTAAAAGAGGAAATGCCCGAGGCCTATGCCGAGTTTGAAAATATCTGCAAACAGCTGGATTCGCATTATCGTGAGATGCAGGATGTGGAGTTTACCATTGAAAAGAGCAAATTCTGGATGCTGCAAACCCGCGACGGCAAACGCACGGCCCAGGCCGCGGTTCGAATTGCCACAGAGATGGTGGAGGAAGGTCTGATCACCAAAGAAGAAGCGGTGATGCGTATCAGTCCTGAACAGGTCGATTTTTTTCTGCACCCGCAGTTTGATCGGGATGCTGTAAAAGAAATCAAAGCCAAGGGGGACATGCTGGCCAGAGGCCTGAATGTATCTCCGGGTGCGGCGTACGGCGTTATTGCCCTTGACGCGGATATTGCCGAGTTGTGGGCCAAGGAGGAAGGCAAGCAGGTCATCATGGTCAGACCGGAAACCCGGCCGGACGACGTACACGGGATGCTGGCCTCACAGGGTATTCTCACCAGCCGTGGCGGCCGCACCAGCCATGCGGCATTGGTTGCCCGCCAGTTCGGCAAACCGGCCGTCGTGGGCGTGTCCGAACTGAATATCGACATGGTCAAGCGCCAGGTGGAGGTAGACAGTAGAATCATCAAAGAAGGAGACTGGATCTCCATTGACGGCACTGTCGGCGAGCTTTATGCGGGAAAGGTTAAAACAATGGTGCCGGACATTAAAGATCCCTGGCTGATGAAGCTCCTTTCCTGGGCGGATGATTTTCGCAAACTCGGTGTATGGACGAACGCCGATTATCCTGCCGATGCCCAGCGTGCAAGGGATTACGGCGCAGAAGGCATCGGGCTGTGTCGCACGGAACACATGTTTTTCGAAGCTGAACGTCTGCCCTTTGTACAAAAGATGATTATGACCGACCTGCCGAGTGAACGGCGTGATGCACTCGACGCGTTGCTGCCGTTTCAAAGGGAAGACTTTGCAGGCCTTTTCCGGGTCATGGACGGACTCCCGGTCATTATCCGTCTGATCGATCCCCCGCTGCACGAATTTTTACCCAACCACATTGATCTGCTGCGTGACTTGTCTGATCATAAGATTCGCCTGAAAAGCGCCGGCACACTCGAAGAAATCGACACGCTGTTAGATAGGATCGAAAAAGAAGAACACATTCTCAAACGGGTGGAAAGCCTGCACGAGTCAAATCCCATGCTGGGTTTGCGTGGCGTTCGACTCGGCATCCACATTCCGGAACTGACCGTCATGCAGGTCCGTGCCATATTTGAGGCCGCGTGTCTGGTGGCCAAAGAGGGTATCGAGGTGCACCCCGAGGTGATGATCCCCCTGACCAGCCATGTAAAC
>JBFFCW010000339.1:0-4731 GCA_041559695.1 Desulfobacterales bacterium | reverse complement strand
GCCTATTCCCTGGAAGAAGTGGTGACCCGTGATTTTCTGGTCAACCAGAAACCGGATGTGGTCATCAACATCGTTGATGCCTCAAACCTGGAACGCAATCTATATCTGGCCATCCAGTTCCTTGAAATGGGTATTCCGATTTGCATCGCCCTCAACATGATCGATGTGGCCAAAAAACGGGGGATTAAGGTCAATGCCCAAAAACTTTCTTCTCTGCTGGGCGTACCCGTCACCCCAACCGTTGCCCGTTCAGGCAGGGGCAAAACGGAACTCATGGACAGCGCCTCTCAAATTGCCTTGGAACGTCATCAACTGATGCCGCTTAAAATCTCCTACGGGGTGGATATCGACCCGGTGCTTTCTGAAATGGAAAACCAAATTACAGACAGCCATTTTCTGACCGACACCTATCAGGCACGCTGGATCGCTTTGAAGTATTTAGAAAGCGATGAACAGATTATCAGCAAAGGCCAAAAGGCCAATCCCGACCTTTCCAGCCGCTTGAAGGAAATGGTGCGCAAGGTCTCTCACCACCTGCTAAATACCCTGGATACCTATCCGGAGGCCATGATTGCCGATCAGCGTTACGGGTATATCAAATCGATTCTGAAGCAGGGGGTCATCCACCACAAATACGACCGCAACCGGCTGCACAGCTCGGATCGAATCGACAAAGTGCTGACCAATCGCTTTGTTGGCCCCTTGATCATGCTGGCGGTGATTGCCGTTCTATATCATTTTACCTTTACTTACAGTGAATTGCCCGTGGGCTGGCTGGAAAGTTTTTTTGGCTGGCTGGGGTCAATCCTGTCGGCGGTCCTGCCGGAGGGCATGCTGAAATCGTTGATCGTGTCGGGAATCATCGATGGTGTGGGCGGCGTCCTGGGTTTTGTGCCCCTCATCATGTTTATGTTTTTCGGCATTGCCATACTGGAGGATTCCGGCTATCTGGCCCGGGTGGCCTTTATGCTGGATCGGGTATTTCGCATATTTGGCTTGCACGGCAGCTCGGTGATGGCCTTTATCGTATCCGGCGGCATTGCCGGGGGCTGTGCCGTGCCGGGGGTGATGGCAACCCGCACCCTCAAGTCGCCGCGGGAACGGCTGGCCACCCTGCTGACCGTGCCTTTTATGAACTGCGGTGCCAAGTTACCCGTATTTGCCCTGCTGATCGCGGCGTTTTTTGCCAAGTATGAGGCGGCCATTATGTTTTTGATCACACTCGGCGCCTGGGCCGGTGCGCTGCTGGTTGCCAAGCTGCTGCGCGTCACGGTTATCAAGGGTACGGCAACCCCCTTTGTGATGGAACTTCCCCCATACCGCATGCCAACATTTAAGGGCCTGGCCATTCATACCTGGGAACGCACCTGGCAGTATATCAAAAAAGCCGGGACAGTGATTCTGGGGTTGTCGATCGTGCTGTGGGCCATGATGACCTTTCCCGGGCTGCCGGATTCGAAGATTCAGGAGTTTGAAACACTGCGCCAGGCTGAAACCGGCCGTGTTCCAGTCGCCATTGCCACTGAACTGAAAACTGCACAGGAGGGCGCCGGGCTCTCCGGCCCGGCAAGCAGCCTTAAAGAAAAGCTCCGACGGATCGATGCAGCCGAGGCCGAAGCCGGATTGCGAAATTCAATTGCCGGCCGTATTGGCGGCGCATTGGAGACCGTATCGAAATGGGCGGGCTTCGATTGGCGAACCAATATCGCACTGGTTGGCGGATTTGCCGCCAAGGAAGTGGTGGTTTCAACCCTGGGCACGGCCTATTCTTTGGGAGAGGTGGATCCGGAAGAAACCGGTTCTTTGTCTGAAACCCTGGCCAGGGACCCCGGCTGGTCACCGCTGATGGCGGTAGGCCTGATCGTTTTTACGATGTTCTATTCGCCCTGTTTTGTATCGGTCATCTGTATTTCAAGGGAATCGGGTTCCTGGAAATGGGGCGTGTTTGCCATGGCATTTAATACCGTGTTGGCCTTTGTTTTAGCGGTGCTCATCTTTCAAATTGGATCCGCCTTCGGGATTTTGGTGAAATAAAATGCAAACGCTTATCGTTATACTAATCGTTGCGATTGCAGCGGTGTTTCTGATTCGCAAGTTTTTAAAACAATTTAAACAGGAAGAGGCCTGCGGTTGCGGATGTGCGTCCTGCCCCACCGACCCGGCTTCCTGTGAAGAAAAACCGGAAAATTCTCAGGGGCATTAAGCTTACCGGGAATAGGAAAGTGTTAAATAAACCACAAAGACACGAAGATCACAAACAAAGATACCTTAAAATCTTTGTGAACGTTGTGCCTTTGTGGTGAAAAATATCTTTCAATTTTGAGGGAAAATAAAATGAGCCGCACAGAACCGTTAAGCTCCAATATGGAAGACTACCTTGAAGCCATTTTCCACATTTCAGAAGAAAAGCAGGCTGCCAGGGCCAAAGATATTGCCGATCGGGTGCAGGTGAACAAATCTTCTGTAACCGGCGCCCTGCGTTCGCTTTCCGAGAAAGGCCTGGTGAACTATGCCCCCTACGATATCATTACCCTGACCGCTAAAGGCAAAAAACTGGCGGCAGAAATCGTCAGAAGGCATGCAGCCCTCAAAGAATTTTTTATCAAAATCCTGTTAATCGATAAGGATGAGGCGGAAAAAGCCTCTTGCAAGGTCGAGCACGCGGTGTCAAAAAACATTATCGATCGGCTCATTCACTTTGTGGAGTTTATGGAAGTATGCCCCCGCGGCGGAAAAGAATGGCTAAAAGGGTTTCGGCGCCACTGTGAAAACGGTGATACCGCAAACCGTTGCGGTGATTACATACAGGCATGTCTCGAAGATTTGAAAAAAAGGCAGCGCCAAATCTCATCCCCACCCAGAACTTCAACTCCTTGAGCGCACCAAACATATCAACGGGCAGGCAAAAATGATATCATAAAATGGGCCGAATTTATCCGGCAGGTGGGGTTTTGGGCATATTTTGAATGACTTCTTTTAATTTTTTTGAGAAGTCTCTGGGGACCGGCCTGTTTCCCGCCTGTTTGCACAGGTCAACGGTTCGTTTAAGGGTCTGCAGGCACACAAAGCAGGGGACGCATTTTTTGATGTGCTTTTCGATTTCTTTGCAGGACACCTGATCCAATTCATTATCCAGATACTCGGAAAGTTTTTGAAACAACTCCAGGCAATGTTTATGATCGTGCTCATTTTTATTCATTTTCAAAATACCCTTTCAATTTATCCCTCAAAAATAAGCGTGCCCGGTGTAATCTGACCTTCACATTCGCATCCGATAAATTCAAAATCTGGGCGGTTTCGGCCGTGCTGAACCCTTCAATGTCCCTTAATACAATCACCAGCCGGTATTTTTCGGGAAGGGTAAAAATGGCCTCGTTGATCTTATCTAAAAGTTCATCGTTTAGCAGCTTGTCCAGGGGCCGTAGCGCCCATTTGGGAACCTGATCGGGAACCTCGGCTTCATCCTGGGGGAAAAACTCATCTAAGGACAGTTCCCGTTTCGGGGCAAATTTTGATTTTCGCCGTTTTTTGATGCACGTGCTGGCGGCCACCCGGTAAAGCCAGTTTTTAAATTTGGTTTCGTAGCGGAAATTTTTTAAATATCGAAAGACATTTAGAAAAGTTTCTTGAACCGTATCTTCGGCATCGGCTTCATCCCGGCACATCCGCAGGCTGAAATTATACAGCTTGTGCTCGTAGCGTTTGACAAGGTCCGGGAAACGATCGAATTGGCCGGAATTGATGGCCTGAATCAGTTCAAAATCTTTATCTTTTATCTTCTTGCGGTTCGCTGGCCTGGGTTCTGTCATGGTTGCTTGTCACCTGACAAGAATTTTTCAGTCAGGTCGATATGCCCAATTTAGGCAGAATGTAGGCCTGCAGGAGATACCAGATTCCCACAATGGCCAATACAATGATAATGTCCCTCATAATCGTGCTCCTCGTCAATTTTATAATATCTCAACGGGCATTTGTCCACTGTTTTAAATTCCAAATTTCTTTTTTCAATTCATCGGTGTTCAACCCAGGGTCTTTTTCTAATCCGGCAGTATAGAGTTACAAGTAAAAAAGACATGACAAGCCCAAGATGGGCCAAATCCAGAAAAATAATAAATTCCGGTGCGAACCGGCTTTCAGAGAGATTTCGGATCACCAGCAACAGGCCCGATACCAGAATTCCAGCCAGGATTGCACCTCTGACGTAACCGGAAGCGGCCAACCGAAGGTGCTTTTTTTGTAGAATCAGGTAGTCGACGACCATATAGGCCGCAAGCGCCAGGAATAAAATTGCGGCCAGGTAATGAATATAATGGGTCACATAAAAATGCGCCAGCCATCCAAGTCCGGGAATATCGGCAATGTAGTAGCGTTTAAAAATCGGCATCTGGCCGAAACCGGTGAGGGTCAATAAAAAGACCGTTATCAAATAGACATAGCGGGCGGTACGGTCGGGTACCGTTGATATCGTGGTTGGTTGCACGCTCATTTAACAGGCTCCTTCGTTGCTATTCGCTGCTCTTGGTCAGCTTGACAAATTTGCTCACTGCTGCTGCGATCCCGGCCACCGGGGCAAGAGCCATCGCGGTGGTCAGGTTGTTGGCCTGGGCCATGGTGTCTTTTACCGGTTTGAGGTGGGGCTTTCCTTTGCCCTTTTCGATGGCCTTGTTCAGTTCTTCAAACGGCACCGGCGAAACATAGATGGTATGGGTACCGCCATTTTCTTTCTCACCG
>JBFFCW010000338.1:0-4734 GCA_041559695.1 Desulfobacterales bacterium | reverse complement strand
TCCCGAAGAGCTGGTTCAGATGATGGAAATCATACGACAAATCAAAGCAAAGTTTGAACTGGCCATCTTCCTTATCGAACACCGCATGAAAGTGGTCATGGAGCTGTGCGAAAGAATCCAGACCCTGGTTTTTGGAGAAGTGATTGCGGAAGGCACGCCGGAAGAGATTCAAAACAATCCCAAGGTCATTGATGCCTATTTGGGCAAGGAGATCGTAGAGTAATGTTGTTATCCGTCGAAGCGTTGCGCGTTTCCTATGGCAATATCAAGGCGCTGCACGGCCTAAATTTCCAGATTGACAAAGGCGAAATCGTTTGTATTATCGGTGCGAATGGTGCCGGTAAAAGCACGACACTGAAAGCCATTTCCCGTCTGGTGCCGGCAGATGAAGGTTCCAGGATGACATTTCAGGGGAGGGACCTGCTTGAATACGCTGCCGATAAGGTGGTCAGCCGGCTGGGTATTTCGCATGTCCCGGAGGGCAGGCGGTTGTTTGATAATTTGACGGTCACAGAAAACCTGCAGCTGGCCTGTTTTGCCAGGAAAGATAAAGATCAGATCAAAGAAGACATAAAGCGTGTCTTTTCGATTTTTCCGCGTCTGGAAGAACGGCAGACCCAGAAAGCCGGTACGCTCAGCGGCGGCGAGCAGCAAATGCTGGCGGTCGGCAGAGCATATATGAGCGGTCGCAAATTCATGCTGCTGGATGAACCCTCCATGGGGCTGGCACCCCTGCTGATGATGAGCATGTTTGATGCGCTAAAAGAAATCAATCGTGAGGGGACGACCATTTTGCTGGTGGAGCAAAATGCCCGCCTGGCGCTGCAATTTGCCCAGCGGGGATATGTGCTGGAAAACGGCAACCTGGTGCTGGAAGGGCCTTCCCGGGAATTGCTGGAGGACCCGGAGGTCAAGAAAGCCTATCTGGGTGGTTAATCAAACTTTTCCTGTTCGTGACGCAATTCTGCCGTGAATAAAAATACCGAATATCGAACAAGGAATGCTGAATTTTAAAGGCCGGACTCGCCAGCACGGCGCAGACGCCGCGTGCCACCCTCTATTTTTATGAAAGGACGATGTGAAATCCCGCATTCTGCATGAGCCCTCACACAACATCTTGCGATTTATAAACCATTTTGTTTGTTATCCATTCTTTGAACAAGTAAGACCCCATTGATTGAGGCCGACATCATTTTAGCTAAAGGGTTCTAATATGGAATCACACAAATATTCGTTTGAACTCAAAAACGATTTGTCCGAACTGGAAGCCTTATGCCAGCATTTGAATAAATTTGGTCAGGTCACCGGGCTATCGGAAGCTTGCATAACAGACCTTAATATCTGTTTGGATGAGCTGTTCACAAATATCGTTTCCTATGGTTTTGAAGACGATTTGGAGCATATCATTTGGTTCACTATGAATCTTGATAAGCAGGTGCTGACGTCAAGTATTGAAGACGAGGGGATTCCGTTTAATCCGCTTGAAAAGAAAGATCCAGAAGTCCCTGCTGATCTGATCGATGTCAGAATCGGGGGTCTTGGAATTCATATTGTCAGAAAACTAATGGATGATATTCGCTATAACCGAGAGCAAGGCAGGAATAAGTTGACAATGAAAAAATCTATTCGGGTTTTTTGAGCATCTCTTCGGGGTTTATCATAATTTGCTGAACCTGGTTATCGGATACCCAGAAGGGGTAATCACTGCCGGAGGAAACTGCCGGATATTTTTTATCATCCGTTTGAAGCTTGGCAAAGATCTCCAGCTGGTAATCATGGATCCCTTTTAATTTCACGGTGTATATCGGCGCTGAAAATGCATCTTTTTGGCGGTCATTGATATAATCAGCACACTTCAGATCGCCAAGGGTGGTCAGCAGCCGGTTGAGGCTCCGATCATCTCCTTTTTCCCCGTCGTCGTTTTGCCATTCAAATTTCACGGTTGCTGCAGGGGCGGTCTCTGTTTTTTGCTGCTGCGCTGTGGCGGGCGTAAACGGGACCTCACGGCGAACCAGTTTCACGGATGTTTTATCCTTGATAATCTGAACCTGCTGGATGTCATTGGTCTTAAAAGATAAAACGGTTTTATCGCGTAAATTGTCGATCGTAAAATCAAATTTGTCCCGGAAATTGTCTCGGGCGTGAAAGACACGGCTGTCGCCGTTAAGTCTGACAAAAGTATGTCGAAACGAGGTAGCGGCTTTTCCGATATCAAAGTTTCGCTTCACGGCTTCTTGCCGCCAGGCCTTCACGGTGATTCGTTTTTCGGCATGCAGATCATAGCGGTTGTAATCCTTTGATTCAGAGACCAGGGCAGTCAGGGCAAGGGCTTCAAAAACGTTGAGCATCGCGTTAACCTTAATCTTGTCGGCAAGAAACCCTGTCGGCTCAAGGTGCCACTGGTTGTCCTTTTTTTTCAAAATAACCGAATTGCCGCCCTGCGAAATTTCAATTTTGGTAATTTCGCTCTGTTTCAGCGCATCGAGCTGCGGCATCTGATAAAGGGTGCGGCTGGAACTGCGCATAAACAGGTAGACGGATAATCCGATGATGATGAGAATGAGGATGATGTATTCTTTTTTTACTTTCATCTCCGGGTCCTTCTGTCAATTAAGCGTTATATTGAATCAAAGTTATCAAGAAAATATCTTTGTCATGGATAAAATGTTTTGTGTTTAGAAAACAGACTGAATGTTTGTTACCAGACACTAAAAACTAAACACCAAACACAATTCCCAAATTTATTTGTGAAACATCATCTGAATATTCTTTTTGCGGCCATGCCGTCGGAACCAGACCGCAATGCCGAAAAGTACCACCAGGGCCGGCAGGCCAATGATATTCAATGTTTTGACAAACGTTTTTGTTCCCGCTTTGACATCATTGAGCGGGTTGAAGCGCTGCTCTTTTCCGCGCATGACGGCAATGCCTTCGCGGTCATTGAGGTAATCAATGACATTCAGGATGTAGGTCGCGTTGGGCCCCCTGCCACCGGCATCCAGCACATTGTCTTTGAGCATATCGGCTGAAGCCATTAAAAAGATTTTGCCGGGTTTGCCCCGGGCCAGGTATTGACCATCGGTTACGATTTTCGAAAGATCGATTTCAGACTGCGGAGCCGAGATTTCGTTTTGCTTTTTTTGCTCGGCAGATTCCGGGTCTTGTTTATCGGGCTCATTTTCATTGGTTTCTTTCAGCGGGATGGGTTTGTCGGCGAAGTAGCTCGGGAATTCACCCGCCAGAATATACGCCAGTGGCTTGCTCTGCATCTCTTCAGTTGAGGGCGGTGGCTGGATGAACATCGGATTCAAGGTAATCCGCCCGCTCATCTCCCATGATTTCTCCGAAGAAGCCACCAGGCGGGTGGCTTTCAGACCATTGGCGGTCAGGCGTTCCGGGTCCAATTCCAGTGGTGAAATCTTTATTGCGATCATCCCTTTGATACTTTTCATAAACTCCAATTCTTGGTTGATAAAACGGCTTTTAATAATCGGTGCGAAATAAACCGGCCGTTCGCCGCCGCCGAGCTGAGCCGGTAACTGTTGGCGAAAGCAATTTTCATCCATGACATAAGAATTTTTTATCCGAATCCCATAGTGGCTCAACAGCTTCTCGAGTCCGGTATCTAAGGGGACAAAGACCGGTTGCTGGCCGCTTAATCCTGTGCTCTGCTGGTTGGTGGGCCGAACTTCCTGGAACCGATCAAGAATTAAGATTAGGTTTTTGCCTTTCATGAGAAACTGGTCGATTTGAAACAGCTCATAGTCGGAGAAAGGCTGGGTGGGGCGGGTGATAACCATCGATTTCAGGTTATCCGGTATCGCCTGCGACTTAAGATTGATCGGCTTTAACGTGTAATTTTGTGAGATTAGCGTCCGAAAATTCAGTACTGAATCCGGGTTCTGACGGCCCGTCTGACTAAAAGCAGAGGCACCACTAAGGTCCAGTGTCCCGTGATCCGCAAGATAACCCAGGTCTTCATTGATATCGATCAGGGTTTCGACATTTTTATTGATTACATCTCGTATTTCTTCGGCGGTCAATAATTTATACTGGTTGCCGATGATGGGAATCTTAATCACCTGCAGCAGGGGGACCACCAGCGCACGCTCGCCAAATTCCATGACCAGGCCAATGGCGCCCTTGCCCGGCGGAACCGCCCCTTTGGCCAGGGCCGGCCATTTGATACTCATGATATTGTATTTATTGATGGCGGCCTTCCGTTCCTCATTCGCCGCTAGATCAAAATATTCAAATTGGAGTTTATTGTAATTTTTTGGATTTAGCTCTCCGACAATTTTTTCAAGCTCACCGGGGATTTGAGTAAGCCTTTTCAGCCCGATATAAGGGGCCATCTGGTAAAGGGAGGATGACAAATATAGTTTAATTTGCATTTTATCCTGCAGGCCCAGCAATGCGCTTATTTTGTTATTGAGTTTCTGGATGGCGGTTGTCAGTTTGTATTCCAACCCATCGGTTGTGGTGATGGTCGGAATGCGCTCAATCAAGTCGCCGTGGATGATGACCATTCCCATATATGCCCGTTGAAATTTGACTTCATCCTTTTCGATGGCCTGAATTTGGATGGGATGAATTCCGTAGTCATTTGCGAGCTTCTGGTTTTCCTGGCTTTTTTCGGACAATTCGCCTTCCTCAGCACTAACGTCGTAAAAGTGGTAGTTAAAATGGTTGTTGGCGTAAATAGCATATTCTTCCAGCATATCATGCATGTAG
>JBFFCW010000337.1:0-4744 GCA_041559695.1 Desulfobacterales bacterium | reverse complement strand
CTGGCGCAATATTTACACATGAGCAGATGCATCCGCATCAGCACGCGTTGATAAAAAGGCAGCGACCGGTCCATTGACTCAGAAAGCAATTGAGAAACGTCTTTGCAGCTAAACATCCAGTGCACGGCTCAATCCTTTATTGTTCTTCGCCCAACCATTTGTTTTCAAGGCAGCGTCGCAGCGACATGCGCGCCCGATATAGCATGACCCAACTATTCGTCGAAGTTATGTCAAGAGCCTTACAAACTTCCGCAGTGCTGAGCCCATCCATCTCGCGCAACATAAATGCCTCAGCCAGGCGCCCCGGAAGTTCCGCCAGACAATGATACAGCACATCGAAAAATTCTTTTTGCTCATAGATTTTACCCGGATTGATGGCCCATTTGTGTGGCCGAACCTGCCATTTTCCGCTATCGTTAAAATCAGAGTCCATTATGTCGGTTAGTGTCTCAATCTTGTCGGTGGGCGGTTCTCGAAATTTTTTCCGGATATAATCGACAATCTTATGTTTCAGTATAGCGATCAGCCAGGTTCGGCCAGCAGAACGGCCCTGGAAGCCTTCGCGAGCTCGCAGAGCGGCAAGAAAGGTCTCCTGAACCAGATCTTCGGCGACGGCAGGATCTTTAACCCTTGACAGGGCGAATCGATAAAGGAAATCTCCATAATGGTCCACCCAGGATTCCGGATCATCGATAATTGCGGCGTCAGATTTCCTTTTACCCATATTGATACCCGATCAGGCGATGTAAGTGTAAAAAAAGAAGATGTACCGTATTGGCTCGGGCATTCAGGTCTAGAGATTTTGCGGCTTCAAGTGTTCTTCTAAGCGCATGGGCCACTCGAGCTAATGACGAATCGGAAGCAAAAACATTATAAATGAACATGATGATGTTTTCGGAAAACTATATCAGCAATTCAAATGGGTTGCAATGCTTGATCCGGGCGTAGAATTCACCTGTTGCCCAACATTTTCAGCCATTAACTCCCCGCCTTTACACCTTAAACGATTTTCCGGGTGGCTTCAATTACCGTATCATAATTCGGCTCTTCCGACAGCTCTTTGACGTTCTGAATGTATTGAATGATACCGCTTCGATCCAGAACAAATATGGATCTGCCCAGCAGGCGCAATTCTTTGATCAATACACCAAAAGCGGTTCCAAAGGCCGCATCCCGGTGATCTGAAAGCGTGATGACACTTTCCACACCGGCGGCACCGCACCATCTCTTCTGGGCAAAAGGCAGATCCATGCTGACCGTTAAAATAACAACATCGTCACCCAGTTTGCCGGCCGCTTCGTTAAACCGTCGGGTTTCCATGTCACAGACCGGGGTATCAAGAGACGGCACTGCTGAAATGACACATACTTTTCCTTGAAATGATGAAAGTTTGACCGCATTCAGATCATTGTCCAGAAGCTCTAAATCCGGAGCCGCATCTCCGACACTGAGTTCCTGTCCCACCAGGGTAAGAGGATTTCCGTGCATGGTAACCGCTGCGCTGCGCTCTTCCATTTTGACCTCCTTTTTTGGCATAGAAATATCTTTGGCAAGCACTCAAAAATGTATTAGCACTTCTCGAAAATAAGACTTTTTAAATTTAAATCAACAACAGCATGCCACGTCGTTGAAATGGAGACTTTTTGCCCTGACGCGCGCTTGACTCGGCCGATTACGCAATTACATTACAGGAGAATATTGCGTCACGATAGGTTGACAAATTCCCCCCCCCGGCCCTTACAATAATGCAAGCTGATTTTTCCACGCTGCCGGAATGCGGATGTAAGTTTTGATGTCATCATTCGACAAAGGGCAAATGCTGCATACGAAAACGAATTGCTCAACTAAGTTTCATCAACGTTTCGATTGTTTTGAGAAGATGCTAAAATCCACAATCGAACAAGGAGTCTGAGATGGCAGATTATGATTATGATATTGGGATCATCGGCGGTGGTGCCGGCGGCTTGACTGTGGCAGCCGGAGCCGCTCAGCTGGGTGCCAAAACCCTTCTGATTGAAAAAGAAAAAGAACTCGGCGGGGACTGCCTGCATTTTGGCTGCGTGCCCAGCAAAGCGCTTATTAGAAGCGCCCACGTTTATCATTTAATGAAAAATGCTGAAAGATTCGGTTTGCCAAAAATAGAGGTGCCGCCGGTGGAATTTGGGAAGGTATCTGCAAGGATCAGATCGGTGATTCATGACATCCAGCACCACGATTCCGTAGAACGCTTTTGTGGCCTGGGTGCCCAGGTCGAATTCGGCCATCCGAATTTTACCGATGAGCACGCCATCCGGCTGAACGGGAAAAACTACACCGCCAGGTCCTGGGTGATCGCTTCGGGTTCATCGGCCATCATCCCGCCGATCAACGGCCTTGACCGGACACCGTATATTACCAACAGGGAAATCTTCTATCTCGATCATCTACCCGAATCCCTGATCGTATTGGGCGCCGGTCCGATTGGTATAGAAATGGCTCAGGCATTCAACCGGTTTGGGACCGCTGTAACGGTTGTCGATATGGCACCTCAGATTCTTCCAAAAGATGATTCTGACCTGACCAATGAAGTCATGGAGATTCTAAGCACCGAAGGCGTCAAATTCTATACCAGCCATACCATTGAAGCGGTAAATGATCTGGGCAACGAGAGAGAAGTAATCGTAAAAGACAAAACAGGCAAAGAGGGCAACACATTTAGCCTAAAAGCCGAGGCGCTTCTGGTCGCCCTGGGCCGAGTTGCCAATGTTGAAGGGCTGGGGCTTAAAACCATCGGTATTGAGCATGATCGGCGCGGGATCAAGGTTGATCAGCGAATGCGCACCAATCACAAACATATTTATGCGGTCGGTGATGTTAACGGTGGATTTCAATTCACGCATACCGCCGGTTATGAAGGCGGCATTGTGGTCAGCAATGCCATTTTTCGCCTTCCCCGCAAAGCCGACTACACCAATTTACCGTGGTGTACCTTCACCGACCCACCGCTGGGTAATATCGGTATGAACGAAACAATGGCCAGAGAGGCCGGTATCGACTATCAGGTCTGGATCGAAGAGTTTAAAGACAATGACAGAAGTGTGGCTGAGGGGGAAAAAATTGGAAAAATTAAGATGCTGCTGAATGAGAAGGAAAAACCCATCGGCGTTCAGATTTTAGGAGCCCACGCCGGAGACCTGCTCGCTGAGTGGGTGGCCGTATTAAACGGAAAAGTTAAACTGTCCACCCTGGCGGCGGCCGTGCACCCCTACCCGACCATCGGCGAAATCAACAAACGGGTGGCCGGAAAGTTCTTTTCGCCTAAAATATTTTCAGAAAAGATTCAAAAGGGTTTAAAATTTTTCTTTCATCTGAAAGGCAGAGCATGCGAAATTGAATAGAAGTGGTTTCAAAAAAGGAAAAATCCGTATGAAACTTGCAATGATTGGTTTGGGCAAGATGGGAATGAATATGGCCCGGCGATTGATGCAGGGCAACCATGACATCATCGCCTATGATTTATCTGAAGCGGCTGTTGAAGAGATTGCCGCTGAAGGTGCCACCGGTGCGTCTTCGCGTAAACAGGTCGTTGAAATGCTCTCCGGGCCGCGAATTGTGTGGATCATGCTGCCGGCCGGCAAACCGGTGGAAGACACCATCGGCCGGCTAAAAGAACTTCTGAGTCCCGAAGATGTTGTCATCGACGGCGGTAACACCTATTATAAAGATGATCTTCGCCGTTACCAAACGCTCAAGGAAGCAGGCATCCGTTACATGGACGTGGGTGTCAGCGGCGGCGTGTGGGGGCTTAAGATAGGGTACTGCATGATGATGGGCGGCGACAAGGATGTTTTCGAATATCTGGAACCCATATTTCAAACCCTGGCACCCAAAGACGGCTACCTGTATTGCGGCAAAAGCGGCGCCGGCCATTTTGTGAAGATGGTTCACAACGGAATCGAATATGGACTGATGCAGGCCTACGGAGAAGGATTTGAAATCCTGGATGCCTCTGAGTATGCCGAATCATTTAACTATGCTAAAATCGCCCATCTGTGGAATCAGGGCAGTGTTATCCGATCGTGGTTGCTGGAGCTGGCAGAAGATGCCTTCCGCAAAAACACCGAACTCTCCGACATCACGGGCTATGTTGAAGACTCCGGTGAGGGTCGCTGGACAGTGCAGCAAGCTTTAGATACGGCGGTCCCGGCAGAAGTGATCACGCTATCGCTGATGCGGCGCTTTCGCTCACGGCAGCAAGATCCTTTTACAGACCGCGTGCTGGCGGCCCTGCGGCGGGAGTTTGGCGGGCATGCGGTGGTATCAAAAGAGGAATGAGGTCAGCAATTACCGTGTGAGGCGCTTCGCCCTGAAATTTGTGTTGGTTTTGTCAAAAATATCTTAATATCGAATTTAGCGTGATTCGATATTTGGTATTCCTATTTTTATAAGCTTAACCAGGGGAAAAGACATGCAAAAAAGAACTACCCATCCCGAAATAGCCGAAGATGCCATAGCAACGGTACGTGCCCCGGATCTGGGGCTGGGCGCGCAAGAGTGTGTCCTGCCGGAACCCAGTGAACCCTGCACTATCGTCATTATGGGGGCAACCGGCGATTTAACGACGCGTAAGCTAATGCCGCAGCTTTTTAATCTCTATTTAAATGCCGGCCTGCCGGATCCTTTCTTGATTGTGGGTACCAGCCACATTGATATCGATGGAGCGGAATTCAGGAGCAAAATGCAATCGGCTTTAAAAAATGCCGGG
>JBFFCW010000336.1:0-4763 GCA_041559695.1 Desulfobacterales bacterium | reverse complement strand
GGTGTCGCCTGCCTCCTTCGCATAAACAGCGATATCGGAAACAGCGTAAAAGCTGGATGAAAGATTTGCCAGTATCTGGAACAGTTGGTTCAGTTCCGCGCTGGGTTTGCCGACGCCTTTCCACAGAAAGTCGGGTATCTGCGCTGAGTCCATCAAAGAGAACTGATGATTGATTAATTGACTGGTCGAACGAATAAAATGTTTGCGGGTGCCGCTCATGTAAAGCATGGAGGTGGTAAAGAAGACAATCAGACCGAAAATAAAAAAATAGAAGGTAATCCTCCTGGCAACCGAAGGCTTCCAGAACCGACAGTATGATTTAAAATGCTCTACGGGTTTCATGTGGGTTTTCCTTGAAGGGCTTGAGCGCCTTTTCTCGGTGCTCATTTTCGCCTTGTTCTGTCAAAAAAGTAAAATCAGACCGAATGCCTTTTTTGCGGGCACACTCCGCCTGCGGCGGACCAACCTAAAAAGATGATCATTTATGGTTGAGATCGCTTCCGTTTTTAATGGTTGCTTATAATCAAATATCGGTAATGACAGATATAGCACACGCGGCATTTTAAGGTAAATGAGTTTACCGAAATTTAAAATGAAAAAATTGTTACGAATTGTATCATTTACCCAGCAATCCGCGCAATAAACCGCCCAAAAGACCGCCGCCCGTTCTGGAGCGTCTCGTGGATCCCTGGACAAACATCTCGGCCACATCATCCAGGATACTGCCATCACCATCGCGATCCAGAATTGAGGCGATACCGGTGGAGCCCGCGCCGCCCTGGTCACGCTTTTGAGCCAAAAACCCCAATATAATGGGCGCCAGCATGGGGATGATCTTCGAAGCCGCACTGCCGGACAGATTGAATTGTTTTGATAGCATATTGGTGGCCTGGACGCCGGAGTCTCCCAGTAAACCGCCCAACCGCGGATCGGCCTGTTGATTCTGCACCTGGGACGAAAAAAAATCGCCGATGTCGTCCAGCACATCGGCGCTGCCGTATTTGTTTAAAATATGGTCGACGCGCGCTTGCCCGCCATAGTTATCCTTTTGGCGCTTTAGGCCGCCCAGAATCATGGGCGCTATCTGCGGCAGCATCTGTTGAACCGCATTTTCCTCAATACCCAGGTTTGCCGAAAGTTGACTGGATACTTCCGGACCAAGGGATGACATAAATTCTTCCATTATACCGGCCATTGTAGGTTTTTCTTTCACGCTAGTGGTTATGGTTCATGTTCTTTTAAGCGGACCCAATATCGTTCGAAGGACTTTGCATTGATGATAAGACCGAAAGAAAGATTTTCAAACCGGTCATTCACAAATAGGTTGACGCCACGGTATTTAATGCATACTAAAAAATAACCGCAATCTAAGGCATCGATTCCATTCAAAAGCAGTAAACCCCTTACCTTTGATCAGGAGAGTGCCGTGGCAGCTTCTACCCGCAGCGATCGGTTTATTCCCTTCACCAAAACAGATGTCACTGAAATGTGCATGAAAGACGCACAGCTCACAGAATCAGAAGCCAACGGATTCCGGGATTTCTGTCGAATTTTGGAAGCACTGTTCCATTTTGAATTTCATGCCCGCCTGGAAAAACTGAAAGCCTGCTATGGGCCGTTTAACCCGGATGCTGATACCCGCCGCATATTCAACACTTCCGAATCGGAAAAAAAGAATCTGCAAAAACAGCTGGTTGCCGAAATGACGGCGGTTTTAGATGCGGCCAATTTCGAAAAAGTTACGGCCGAAGATCTTCAACAGGCCCTGGGTGAAGAATCATTGTTTCAGATCCGTCTGGAAGTGGACTTTGATGACTTTGAAGATGTGATTTTTTTTCGCCGCGGAGAAAGCATCAAAGAAGAAACACTGGTGAAATTTTTCGGCCTTTCGAAGAAAACATTTCAATTTACCAATTACGATCGGGTTGCCATTTATATCAAATTCAAAGAAAAGTCCTATTTTGACAGTCAAAAACGCCAAAATCTCTATTTTGAACCCGGCGCAACCATCATCAAGCTTTTTCATAATGTCCCCAAGGCCGATCTGGAAATGCTCTTTCCAAACAGCAAAGTGCGCATGAAAACCATCGATAAGATCATCATCGGTGTTCCGGCGGCGGTCAGCGGGATGATTGTGCTGGTGACCAAACTCGGTGCATCTCTGCTTTTGGTTGGTTCGGTCATCTCCTTCTGGCTGGGATTAAAGGATCAAGAGGTTCAAATCAAACAGCAGCATCTTATTGCCCTGGGTGCCGGACTGGGCACCCTGGGTGGTTTTCTGTTCAGGCAGATCAACAAATACAAGAATCGTAAAATAAAGTTTATGAAAGCCCTTTCAGATAATCTGTATTTCAAGAACCTTGACAACAACGCGGGGGTATTTTACCACCTGATTGATGCCGCCGAAGCAGAGGAGTTTAAGGAAGCGGTCCTGGCTTATTATTTTCTGCTGACCGCAAAAGAGGCGCTGACCAAAAAAGAGCTCGATGACCGCATCGAAAACTGGCTGGCCGAACGCTGGGACTGCCATATTGATTTTGAAATCGGAGATGCAGTCGATAAATTGCAGCGCCTGGAATTGATTGAAACTGACGCCGATCATCTCCGCTGTGTCCCGCTCAACAGCGCCAAGCAACAACTCGATACGATCTGGGATGATTATTTTAAATATAATAGTAACAAGTGAGCTAAAGTGACTAAAGTTGTGGAATACTATCAATTTTATTTTAAAAGATGGAGCAACACGCGGCGCACACCCGCGAAAGCCCTGGCGCTGCGGGAGCGCCTGCGCTGTGCGAGCGACATCTTAACTTTAGGCATTTTAGTCACTTTAGCTCACTTTAGGCACTTTTTATCCCTTACTACGGGAGGATAACCATGAGCGAATATGAAAAACTCGGGGCGTTTTATCTGGGCAAAGAATATGATCTGGCGTCGCGCAAGCGCCAGGAGGGCCTCCTGTTGTATGATTCGAAAGACCTGACGACCCATGGCGTGATCATCGGAATGACCGGAAGCGGCAAGACCGGGCTGGGTATCGCTCTTTTGGAAGAAGCGCTGATCGATAAAATACCGATCATCGCCATCGATCCCAAGGGCGATTTAACCAATCTGGTGCTCAACTTTCCGCAACTGCGGACCGAAGATTTCCGTCCATGGATAAACGAACAGGACGCCCTGAAGGCTGGGTTAACACCGGATCAGTTTGCAACCCAACAGGCTGAGCTGTGGCGCAAGGGCCTGGGCGGCTGGGGGCAGGATCCCGAGCGTATCGCTCGTTTAAAGGCAGCCGCCGACGTTGCCGTCTACACGCCGGGAAGCAGTGCCGGTCTGCAGGTGAGTGTGCTGCGAAGCTTTGCCCCGCCGCCACCCAGTATCGCGCAAGATGTGGAATTGTTGCGTGAGCGCATCCAGACCACCGCCACCAGTTTGCTGGCGCTGCTGGGCATCGAAGCAGACCCCATAACCAGCAGAGAGCATATCCTTATTTCCAACATTCTGGAATCCGCCTGGACCTCGGGCAAAGCCCTTGATCTTGCCGGATTAATCCGCGCCATTCAAACACCCCCCTTTGAGCGCATTGGCGTGATGGATCTGGATGCCTTTTATCCGGCCAAGGATCGATTCCAACTGGCCATGCGGCTGAACAACTTGCTGGCGGCTCCCGGTTTTGAAGCCTGGCTCGAGGGCGATCCGTTGAACATCAACCGCTTGTTGTTTACGGACAGCGGCAAGCCCAAAGCCTCGATTTTTACCATCAGCCATCTTACGGATACTGAGCGCATGTTCTTTGTTTCCATGTTGCTGAATGAAATACTGGCCTGGATGCGCGCTCAGACCGGCACCTCCAGCCTGCGGGCCATATTATATATGGATGAGATCTTTGGCTACTTTCCACCGGTTAAAAATCCGCCGTCGAAGGCACCGCTATTAACGCTGCTGAAACAGGCCCGGGCCTTTGGTCTGGGGGTGGTGCTCTCGACGCAAAATCCAGTGGACCTGGATTACAAAGGCCTATCCAATACGGGGTCATGGTTTATCGGTCGCTTGCAAACCGAGCGTGACAAAGAACGTGTGTTGGCCGGACTGGAGGGGGCAGCGGCTGGCACCGGCTTTGATCGCGGTCGCATGGAAGAAGTCCTGGCCGGGCTGGGCAAGCGCGTATTTCTTTTAAATAATGTCCATGAAAATGCGCCGGTTACCTTTGAAACCCGCTGGGTGCTTTCATATCTGCGCGGTCCGCTGACCCGTGAGCAAATTAAAATATTAATGACCGATAAAAAATCCGCTGCAGCGCCGGCCCCAGCAGCTTCCCCGCAACCGGCGGCTGCGCCGGCGGCCTCGTCTGCCGGCGAACCGCCGGTCGTCGCTCCCGGAATCAATGTCATGTACCTGGCCGCATCCGGCGCCGGTCAGGGCCTGATGTATTACCCGGCGGTGGCCGGCTGGCTGGATGTTTATTATTCCAGCGCCAAATACAAAGTTGATGTCACCCGCAAGCTGGCAGTTGCGGCCATTCTGGAAGACGGGCCCGTAGCTGCGGACTGGGACCAGGCTGAAGAGATCGGTTCGAGTTCCGCTGACCTTCAATCCTCACCGCTGCCCGGTGCCGATTTTGCCGGGCTGCCGTCGGCGGCGGAAAAAGTCAAATCCTACAGCAAATGGAACAAAGATCTGTTGCGCTGGGTTCGTCAAAATCGCCCCTTGACCCTCTATCGCTCCAAACGTTTTAAGCTGACCAGCGGTCCTGAAGAATCCAGAAG
>JBFFCW010000335.1:0-4767 GCA_041559695.1 Desulfobacterales bacterium | reverse complement strand
CCCTGGATGCCGGACTGACCGGCAAGGACTGGATCGCCGAAAATGAGTCGGACATCCATCTGGTCAGTGATCTGATTTATTCCAAAGTCAGTTCCCGCCCGGCACGCTGGGTGCTGGCGGTGCCGTATGATTCAAAGATTAAAAAGATCGAAGATTGCGAAGGGAAAAAAATCGCCACTGAAATGACCAATTTTACCCGGGGCTATTTTAAAGAGCGCAAAATTAATGTCAGCGTTGAATTTTCATGGGGCGCCACAGAAGCCAAGGTGGTTTCCGGCCTGGCGGATGCGGTGGTGGAAGTGACCGAAACCGAAGCCACCATCAAAGCCCATGGCCTGCGGGTGATCCATGAGCTCATGCAGACCAATACCCAGCTGATTGCCAACCACGAAGCCTGGAAGAATGAGGCCAAACGTCAAAAAATTGAGCAAATTGCACTTTTGCTAAAAGGGGCCCTTCATGGTGAAAAAATGGTCGGCATCAAAATGAATGTGCCGGAAGAAAAAATGGATGATGTGATCGGCATGCTTCCGAGCCTGAATGCACCCACAGTGGCATCGCTTTATAACACCCGCTGGTTTTCCGTTGAGATTGTGGTCAGTTCCCAGGCGGTGCGCGATCTAATTCCCGAACTTTTGAAGCACGGGGCGGAAGGAATTATCGAATACCCTCTGAATAAGGTAATTTAGTTTCATGAGATTAATGCGATTTATTTAAATTTGCATCTTTTACGAAGTTTAAAATCAGAAGCACTAAATCCGAATTCCCAAACAAGTTCCAAAATTCTAAATTCAAATGTTTTAAACGGTTTTGAATTTCGGTCATTTGATGTTCGGATTTGTTTCGAGTTTCGATATTCGAGTTTCGAATTTAAAAAGAGCGCGCTTTGATTACCTGCATAGCAACAGAGCTCGCAACATGAGAAGCGCAAAAAAAGGACACGTTTATGATATCAAAGCGTACCGAAGAAATAACATCCTTTATCGTAATGGATGTGCTGGAAAGAGCCCAGGAACTGGAACGAGAGGGCGCCCGCATCATCCATCTGGAGGTCGGTGAACCTGATTTTGATGCACCGGCCTGCGTCAAAGAAGCCGCCTGCAAAGCCCTCGAAGACGGGTTTACCCATTACACCCACAGTCTGGGCCTATACGAATTGCGGGAAGCGATCTGCGAATATTACCAAAAACACTATCGGGTGTCGGTTGACCCGGACCAGGTGGTCGTGACCTCGGGTTCCTCGCCGGCTATATTTCTGGTTTTCGCGGCGCTGCTTGAAAAACAGGATGAAGTCATTATCTCGGACCCGCATTATGCCTGTTATCCAAATTTCATCCGGTTTGTGGATGGCAAACTGACAACGATCCCGGTTTATGAAGAAGACGGTTTTCAATACCGGCCTGAAGTCATCCGGGAAAAAATCACGCCGCAAACCCGGGCCGTATTTATCAATTCGCCTTCCAATCCGACCGGAAACCTGCTGTCGACCGACCGCATGCAGCAAATCGCCGAGCTAACGAAATGTGAGCAGTGCCCTTATATCGTTTCCGACGAAATCTATCACGGCCTGGTCTATGAGGGCAAAGCGCATTCGATTCTGGAGTTTTCCGATCACGCATTTGTGCTCAACGGTTTTTCCAAGCAGTTTGCCATGACAGGGCTTCGCCTCGGTTATGTGATCGCACCCAAAGCATACATTCGCCCCATGCAAAAGCTGCAGCAAAACTTCTTTATTTCGGCCAACGCCATGGTTCAACAGGCCGGCATTGCGGCCCTCAAAGATGCCGGCGACGATGTGGCCCGCATGCAAAAAATTTATAACGAGCGCCGTTTGTTTATGATCCGCCGCCTAAAGGAGCTGGGATTTGGCATTACCGTAGAGCCTACCGGCGCTTTTTACGTCTTTGCCAATGCCAAGCATGTCTCGGGAGACTCCTACAAACTGGCTTTCGACATTCTGGAAAAAGCCCACGTCGGCGTCAGCCCCGGAATTGATTTTGGCGAAAACGGCGAGGGCTATCTACGGTTTTCCTACGCCAATTCCCTGGAAAAAATTGAAGAAGGCATGGAGCGGCTGGAAAAGTATTTACAAAACAAGTGAACTAAAGTTGGAAGTGCGCTAAAGTGCCTAAAGTTACGGAATTCTGCCATTTTTATAATAAAAGATGGAGCGCAGAGACACCTTGGCTTTAGTCACTTTAGCTCATTTTAGTTCAATTAAGCCTTTTGCCATGATGATCAAATCCGCCGAATTTGTCACCAGCGCCACAAAGCCCGCCCAGTATCCAGCGGCACTGCTGCCGGAGATTGCTTTTGCCGGCCGCTCAAACGTGGGCAAATCCAGCCTGATCAATACCCTGGTCAACCGCAAGCGCCTGGTAAAAACCAGCTCAACTCCCGGCCGCACCCAGCTCATTAACTTTTTTGATATTAACCGGCAGGTGGGTTTCGTTGATCTGCCCGGATATGGGTATGCAAAAGTTCCGGTGTCTGTCCGCAAAAAATGGGGCCCGATGATTGAAGCCTACCTTGCGGGACGGGAAACCTTAAGGGGGGTGGTGGTCATCATGGATATCCGGCGCATTCCGCGCCAGGAGGAATTAAACCTGCTCGGCTGGCTCGACCATTATTCCATCGCCGGCATTTCGGTGTTGACCAAAACCGATAAACTGTCCAAAAACAAACAGGCCAAACAGCATCATCTGATCGCCCAGGCCCTTGAAAGGGATAAAGACGATTTTATTCTTTTCTCGGCCAAAACCCGCCGCGGCAAAGATGGGCTCTGGAGGTCGATCTTATCCTTGGTTGACATCGAAGATAACCCGGCTAACCGCTAAAAGCGGCCTTCATCCTGCACGCACATTTGCAACTCCTTGTATAATCCTTATCTTTTTTGATAAGAATACGGTTATAAGTTTTCCGCCGCAGGCGCTTTGTACTTCAGCGCTTTCTTCCGGAAAGCGCTGAAATAAAAATCCTGTAAATCCTGTCTAAAATTAAATGGCAGACAACACCGACAAATACGAAAACTTCAAGTCGGGCTATGTGGCCATTGTGGGCGCGCCCAATGCGGGCAAATCCACGCTGCTCAACCGCGTGTTGGGTGAAAAGATCTCCATCACGTCTAAAAAGCCCCAGACCACCCGCAATCGCATTCTGGGCGTTGTGCACCGTCCCGATGTCCAGATCGTTTTCATCGATACGCCGGGAATATTTAAAGCCAAAGATACCCTCAATCTGCGGATCGTGGATACAGCCCTTTCTGCCATTGGGGATGCGGATATGATTCTTTTTGTGCTGGACGCGGCCAATCCGGATCCAACCTCTGAATACTTCCTGGTAAAACGGCTCCAGAATCAGGAACGCACGGTTATTCTGGCGCTCAACAAAATCGACCTGATCGAAAAAACAGATTTGCTGGCGCTGATCAAAAAGTGGTCGACCGAATACCGCTTTGATGTCATCGTCCCGATATCGGCCGCCGAAGGCACTCAGGTCGAAGCGCTGATCGAAGCCATGGAAAATTATTTGCCCGCCGGCCCGCCGTATTTTCCCGAAGATGCACTGACCGATTTACCCGAACGCTTTATTGCCGCTGAAATGATTCGCGAAAGCGTATTCCGGCTCACCGGCGAAGAGATCCCCTACGCCACGGCGGTAACGGTGGATTCATTTAGAGAAGAAAAAAACGGCGAGCTGGTTAAAATTGAGGCCACCATTCACCTTGAGCGGGGTTCCCAGAAAGGCATCATCATCGGCAAAGAAGGCAGCAAGCTCAAACGCATCGGCACCGAATCGCGCAAAAAAATTGAGCACATGCTCAACACCAAAGTTTATTTGAAGCTTTTTGTGCGGGTTCAGAAAAACTGGCGCAGGGATACCCGAGCGTTAAGAAGGTTCGGCTACTGAAGATGAGAAAATAAAGCGGCGTCTATGGCTCCGCTTTATTCTCAAAAAATTACCTGCTTCCGGTTTCAGAAGTATTTGAATGGATTGCCTATAGATTTGAAAGAATTTTGTCGTGAATGGCTTCAGCTCTCTCACGATCACCGAATGTGCCGATACGAATAGCGACTTCGGTCAAATTTTCACCCAGCCGTTTCACGTTCACGGTATAGCTTTTTCCATCGGCCAATTTACCATTAATAACGCCGGTTAAGGCATCATTTTGTTTGGATTCAACATTAATTTGAAGCGCTTCCAAAGCCTTCACCGTTGCATCCCATGTCCTGTCCATTGGGGCTTCATAGTTTCTTTTGAGATCCCCTTTTATGTAAAAATACGCCCCCGTGCCCACTGCCGCGGCAGCGGCTCCGATAACCGCCCATTTGCGCGAACAGGCACTCAGACCGATTAAAAAACAGCAAAACAATGCGACCAGTTGAAGTCGTCTTTTGGCCATAGGTCCTCCTATGCTTATCAGAAAAAGCAGTATAACGGGTATGAAGTGTATTTTCGATGGCTTTAAATGTTTAAACTATCAAACTCCCCTTGCCCTGTCAAATTTGAATAACCGGGTTTGGGGTGCCGAAAAAACGCCTGCCGTAGTATGGCCAGCTAACTCGGCTTCTCAATTAATGCTTTCAGATTTCTTCCCAGAACATCATAGTACGATATGATGTCCAGCCCTTTGAGCTTTTCAATGGTCTCCGGCGGTAACCGCTGCTCGGAAACACCGTTTAAAATAAGGCCCGTTTCTTCATTACCGAAGGTCGCACCGGCCTCATACCATTTAACCACATCTTTATTGGCCGGGCACACTTTCTG
>JBFFCW010000334.1:0-4803 GCA_041559695.1 Desulfobacterales bacterium | reverse complement strand
TTCAGCGACGGTGAGATTCAGATTGAAATCGATGAAAACGTTCGATCAAAAGATGTTTTTGTCATCCAATCCACCTGTGCACCGGTTAACGATCATCTGGTTGAGCTGTTATTAATGATAGATGCGTTAAAGCGTGCCTCAGCCATAAGGATCACCGCGGTGGTACCTTATTTCGGCTATGCCAGACAGGATAAAAAGGTCGCGCCCCGGGTTCCGATCAGCGCCAAACTGGTTGCGAATATGCTGACGGTTGCCGGTGCAAATCGAATAATTACCATGGATCTGCATGCCGGCCAAATCCAAGGCTTTTTTGATATTCCGGTGGACAACATCTTTGCCGCACCGCTGTTAATAGATTATATCGGAAACCAATTTAATGAAGATCTTGTTGTTGTTTCGCCGGACGCCGGTGGGGTTGAAAGGGCCCGGGCGTTTGCCAAACGGCTGGATGCGGATCTGGCGATTATTGATAAACGCCGATCCGCCCCCAACCAGGCCAAGGCAATGGCGGTCATTGGCGATGTGAATGACAAGGTCGCAGTCATCCTCGATGACATGGTCGACACTGCCGGTACGTTGACCGAGGCAGCCCATGCCCTTAAACAAGAGGGCGCCAGTGAAATTCATGCCTGCTGCGCGCATGCAGTTCTTTCCGGACCGGCAATTGAACGTATTACAGAATCAAAAATGAAAAGTATGGTGGTTACCGACACCATCCCGTTAAAGGAAAATGCCGCTGCCTGCGGCAAAATTGTTGTGATTTCGATTGCAGAGCTGGTGGGTGAGGCCATCATCCGCAGTTATCGGGGCGATTCGGTAACGTCTTTGTTTGTTTAGTTCCAGTGAAGAAATATAATGATTTCAAACAATTATTGAGATAAAGTACCTAAAGTTAAAATAAATCCGAATATCGAAATTCGAAATTCGAAACAATTTTCAATTACCTAAATTCAAATGACCGAAACAACATATTGACTCAAACAATGACCAACGTATTCAGGTCATTGAGATTTTTGAATTTAGAATTTGTTTCGTCTTTCATGCTTCGGATTTCGAATTTAAAACACGGGCTGAGATCAAAGGATAAAAAGAACAGTTGGTTCAAGCTCCGGCGATTTATGTAAGGAGGAAAGTTAATTGGAACAAATTGATTTAAAAGCACAGGTTAGAAAATCAACCGGAAAGGGCTCGGCCAGGGCCTTGCGGCGTGAGGGACGGATTCCGGCGGTACTTTACGGACCGAAAACAGACTCGATGATGCTTTCGATCGATTTCAAAGAGTTCGAACAAATCGTAAAAAAAGCAAACGTCGGTTCAGTTTTGTTGAATTTACAGATTCAAAACGGCGAAACCTTAACCCGGCCGGCCATGATCAAGGAATTGCAAACCAACCCGGTGAGCGGCGCATTTGTTCACATCGATTTTTATGAAATCGATATGCAACGTAAGATAAATGTTAGCGTTCCGGTGGTTACCCGGGGTAAATCCGCCGGCGTTGAAGAAGGCGGGCTGCTGCAGATCATCCGCAGAGAAATTGAACTATTTTGCCTGCCGACAGCCATTCCGGAATCAATCGAGGTGGATATCAGCGATCTTACGATTGGGGATTCAATTCATATCCGGGAAATTGCACTTCCCGGCGACGTCGAATTGCCGGAGGATATCGATTTCACGGTCATAACGGTGCTGGCGCCGAAGGTCGAAGAAGAGGTCGTAGAGGAAGAGGAACTCGAAGAAGGTGAAGAGGCGGCTGAAGAGGAAGGCGCTGAAGGGGAAGCTGCCGCTGAAGAGACGCCTGCGGAAGAAACGAAACAGGAATAGGGAATCCGGCAGACCGGGAATCTGCACCACGGCTCAGTTAGAACCGCGGCTCAGGCAGGATTAAGACCCCGCAGGCGTTGCCGCCTGCGCCATAATCAGCCTTGGCACAAGAGGATACGAACCGTTTGCCACAAAAGCGTATGCGTCTGATTGTCGGGCTCGGGAACCCTGGGTCCCAATATGAAAACACACGCCACAATGCCGGTTTTATGGTGGTGGATAAGCTCGCCGGTGAATTCGGCATTTCCGTTAATAAAAACAAGTTTGACGTGCGCTACGGCCGCGGTGCGATCGAGGGTCATGAGGTCATGCTGGCCAAACCAATGGCCTTTATGAACCGCAGCGGGTGGCCGGTCCAGAAACTGGCCGCATATTTTAAAATCAATAGCAAGGATCTGATGGTTGTTCACGACGACATCGATCTTGCTTTCGGAAGGTTAAAAATAAAAGAGAAAGGAGGGCATGGGGGACACAAGGGTCTGCAATCGATTATGAATGCCGTTGGTGAAGACGAGTTTGTGCGTCTGCGCATCGGCATCGGGCGTTCCGAGGCAGGAGGCAGTGTTTCAGATTACGTTCTGGCACCCTTCTTTGGTGATGAATCGAAGCAGTTGGACTCGGTTTTAATTTGTGCCCGGGATGCGGTGGTAACGATTTTGACGGAAGGCAGCAAAGTCGGAATGAATCGGTTTAACAAAAAGGACTTATGATCTGAGCTTAAACGTTAACATTTCAAATGGAGGAGAGGATGAATTACTTACCGTTGATTTGTACAGTGGTTGGTGCTGCAGGCGTGCTGTTTGCCATTATTCTTGCGGTTATTGTTAAAGGCGCACCGGCCGGCAATGAAAAGATGCAGGAAATTGCCAATGCCATCAAAGAAGGCGCGATTGCCTATCTGAATCGGCAGCTGAAGAGCATGGGGATTGCCGGTATCATAATTTTTGCAATCATCATATTTACGCTGGGGGTAAAAACCGCAATCGGTTTCTTGGTCGGGGCCGTCGCTTCTTTTCTGGCGGGATATATCGGCATGCGCGTGTCCGTCCTGGCAAACGTCCGCACCGCAGAAGCGGCCAAAGCGGGCCTGGCCAAAGGCCTGTCCATGGCCTTTAAGGGCGGTTCGGTTACCGGAATGATCGTCGCCGGTCTGGCCCTTACGGCTGTTGCCGGCTACTATACGATTTTAATTTCGATGGGTACTGCGAGCCGGGACGCGGTCATTGCGCTGGTGGCCCTCGGTTTCGGCGGAAGCCTTATCTCTATCTTTGCCCGTCTCGGCGGCGGCATCTTTACCAAAGGGGCGGATGTCGGGGCCGACCTGGTCGGCAAGGTCGAAGCCGGTATTCCCGAAGACGATCCCAGAAACCCGGCGACCATTGCCGATAATGTCGGTGATAATGTGGGCGACTGTGCCGGTATGGCGGCCGACCTTTTCGAAACCTACGCCGTCACCGCGGTTGCGGCCATGCTTCTGGGCAACCTTATTTTTCCGCAAATTGGCATCGCTACGGAATTTCCGCTGGTGCTGGGCGCCATCTCAATCGTTGCGTCCATGATCGCCGTTTTCTTTGTCAGACTGGGCAAGAGCGAGTATATCATGGGTGCCCTTTACAAAGGCATGTTCGGCTCTGCCATCCTGGCGGGTATTGCCTTTTTCTTTGCCACCCGGCAGCTGATGGGCGGAATTCCTGAAATTTCAATGCTGTCGATTTATTATTCCACCCTGGTCGGTCTGGTGCTCACCGTTTTGATCGTTATCATCACGGAATACTACACCGGGATTTACGGACCGGTAAAAGCTGTGGCCAATGCATCGACGACCGGGCACGGCACCAATATTATTGCCGGATTGGGTGTCAGCATGCAGTCCACCGCTGCGCCGGTGTTGGCCATCTGTGCCGCTATCGGTATCGCCCATTATTTTGCCGGGCTTTACGGCATCGCCATGGCGGCCATGTCCATGCTCTCGATGACCGGCATGGTGATTGCCATCGATGCCTATGGTCCGATTACCGACAATGCCGGAGGCATTGCTGAAATGGCGGAAATGGATGAAAGCGTCCGCGCGGTCACCGATCCGCTGGATGCGGTCGGAAACACCACCAAGGCCGTCACCAAAGGGTATGCCATCGGTTCTGCCGGTCTGGCCGCCCTGGTGCTTTTTGCGGCCTACACCCAGGAATTTACTCTGCATGGCGGGGGCGAGGCGTTGAGTTTTGACCTGAGCAATGTCAAGGTGATCATCGGCCTGTTTATCGGAGGATTATTGCCGTATCTTTTTGCCTCGATTGCCATGAACGCCGTGGGCAAAGCCGGCGGGGCCGTCGTGGATGAGGTCAGACGTCAGTTCCGTGAAATTCCCGGAATTATGGAAGGCACTGCCAAACCGGATTACGGGGCATGCGTCGACATCGTCACCAAGTTCGCTCTAAAAGAAATGCTCGTTCCGGCCCTGCTGCCGGTTATCGCACCGGTGCTGGTCGGGTTTCTGCTGGGCAAAATTGCGCTGGGCGGTCTGCTGATCGGAAGTATTATTACCGGCGTCTTTGTTGCCATTTCCATGACCACCGGTGGAGCGGCCTGGGACAATGCCAAAAAATACATCGAGGACGGCCACCTGGGCGGCAAAGGCAGCGATGCTCACAAGGCGGCGGTTACCGGTGATACCGTCGGCGATCCGTACAAGGATACCGCCGGGCCTGCCGTTAACCCCATGATTAAGATCCTCAATGTTGTCGCCTTACTGCTGGTACCGTTCTTGCTGTAAGCGCTTGAACGTTACCTGTTGAGCAATCTGAAAGGGTTGGCGCCAATCGGCGTCAACCCTTTTCTATTGATTGTTAACCAAAGGTATGTTATGAGATTAGTTAGAAATGGTTTATTTTTAGATAGTTTTTAAGAATTTAGCGGTTACCGGTGGTAAAATGACAGAAAAAAAGGCCAAGGACAGCGTAAAAACCAAGAAATCAAAGATGCGCA
>JBFFCW010000333.1:0-4803 GCA_041559695.1 Desulfobacterales bacterium | reverse complement strand
TACCGTAAAAGACTGCCTGGCCTTTATTCCCGGAAACCTCCCGGCCGGCCTCTTTCCTTCCGCCGACACATCAACACCCATTGAGACCATCGTTATCACAGGTGTAGACCGCGACTTATTCATTACGACCAATCAACATTCGGTGCTGGTTGACGGCAAGGCAATCAAACACGGTGTTCAAATTTTAAAGCAAATCACGGGAATCGAAAATATTGTCATGGTTTCACCCGATCATCTTATGCAGGATGCCGGTATTAGTGGAGCGGAAGTTCGGGTCGTTGATCGCGAATATCCCGCGTCACTGCCACAATTGATCATGCGGGATGTCCTGGGTCAGGTGGTACCTGCCGGAAAAAATTGTGAAGACATCGGGGTGTCCTTTATCAGCGCGGAAGCGGTTGCATCCATCGGCAAAGCATTTACCGAGGGCCAAATACCGGTTTATAAGCGCTTTAACTTCATTAATAAAGACGGAAGTTTTTCACTCGTATCGGCCCGAATCGGAACACCCATCCGTGACATCTTAACCGCGTTTGATGTCACATTAAATGAAAAAGACCGTTTAATTATAGGTGGACCCATGACCGGCTCAACCGTCCATTCCGAGGACTTCCCGGTCCAACCGGATACAGATGCCATTATGGTTCAGGACAGAGACAACGTCCCCATGGTCTCGGACTATCCTTGTATCAATTGTGGGGAATGTATCAGGATCTGTCCGGCGAACATTCCGATTAACATACTTGTCCGACTTCTTGAGGCCGGGCAATATGAGGAGGCTGCGGATCAGTATGACCTGTATTCTTGCATAGAGTGCGGTCTATGCAGTTTTGTCTGTGTATCAAAAATGCCGGTTTTTCACTATATAAAACTGGCGAAATATGAACTTGGCCGGATCACTACAGCGGAGGCAACGAATGCTTAATCACAAAAAACTCATCGTTTCACATGCTCCATTCTGGCACGATGGGAGCAGCATAACGGTTCGAAGTTATCATACAATGCTTGCGGCTATGCCGGCGGTCTTATTTGGCATATTTTCCTATGGCATGCCTGCTCTGGGTGTTGTTTCGCTTTCCATTTCCTTCGCAATTATATGGGAATTTTTAATCAACAAAATTACCAAGCGCACCATCAGTATCGGTGACGGCAATGCAGCCCTTATCGGACTTTTATTTGCCATGCTTTTGCCGGCAACATCTCCGTGGTGGCTGGTCGTAATCGGCACGTTAGTTGCTGTGGTTATCGGAAAGCATATTTATGGCGGCATTGGCGGCAATCCCTTCAATCCTGTTCTTATTGGATTTGCCATCCTGATGGTGGCCTGGAAAGATTTTTTTGATTTTAATGAAGTTTTGGTAAACTACGATCTCGGTTTTGCCATGGTATATCCCCTGGCCGCCGCCAAACACCTGGGAACATCGGGCATTGAAGCCTTTAGTACAACGGATCTTCTATTGGGCCAGCAGTCGGGCGGTATTGGTGCAACGTTTGGCCTCGGCCTTATCCTTGGTGGAATATATCTGATTATCAGGGGGTTTATCCGCTGGGAAATTTCAATTTCATTTTTGGCCGGTGTCGGCGTCACTGCTCTGTTGTTTAATATGGCCGATCCTTCCCAATACGCAGGCCCTGTTTTCCATCTTTTAACCGGCTATACGCTTATCGGCGCCTTTTTTCTGGCAACCGAAGATTCATCTTCACCGGTCAACTTTATTCCGATGCTCATTTACGGCGCCGGAGCAGGCGTAATGACCGTATTGATAAGGAATCTCGGTTCCTATGTTGACGGTGTGGTTTTTGCGATCCTGCTTATGAACCTTATCAATCCAATTTGTGACAAAATCAGACCAAAAGCTCTGGGAAAGGTTGTTTAAGATGCGAGAAATGGTAACAATGGTCGTTGTTCTGACGATATTGAGCGCCTTTTCGGGGGGGTTGCTTTCCGGTCTAAGGAATGCAACCGCGTCCCGGATCGAAGTACAGCAGCTAAAATTTGTAAAAGGCCCTGCCATTAAAACGATCCTCGAGGGCGTGTCGAATGATCCCATTGCCGACCGGTTTGCTATCAAAGACGGCGAAGTGGAACGTAAATTTTTCGTCGGAAAATTTGACGGCAAAGCCAACACGGTGGTTCTCGAAAGTTTCGGAAAGGGTTACGGCGGTGACATCGGTCTGATGGTCGCCGTCAATGTAGAAGACGACACCATTGTCGGCGTTGGGGTAACCACACACAGTGAAACTCCGGGACTGGGAGCCACGGCAAAGGATGATCCCGGTTTTGCGTCCCAATTTAAAGGCATGCCCATCAAAGAGACGTTTAAAGTCACCAACGACGGCGGAAAGGTCAACGCCATAAGTGGTGCGACCATTACATCTCGGGCGGTCTGTTCGGCCGCATCCGACGCCGGAACGATGTATCAAAAACTGAAACCTCAGCTTGAAGAAAAGTTAAAGGAATTTAAGTAAATAGGGAGATCATAATGGCGAAAACACTCACCCAGGAATTTACCAAAGGTCTGTGGGAAGAAATTGCGCCGTTTCGGCTGGTGCTGGGCTTGTGTCCAGTACTGGGTGTCACCACGACCATGGAAAACGGCATTGGAATGGGCCTTGCCACGACATTCGTTCTGGTATTTTCGAACATACTGGTTGCATCGTTGCGAAACATCATTCCGGCCAAAGTTCGAATCGCCTGTTTCATTATCATCATTGCGACCTTCGTCGTCGTCACCGAACTGTTAATGCAGGCCTTTGCCTATCCCCTGTTTCTCAAACTCGGCGTGTTCATCCCTTTGATTGTGGTAAACTGTATTGTGCTGGGACGAGCAGAGGCATTTGCCTCCAAGAACGATATTGCGCTTTCAGTTGCCGACGGTCTGGGTATCGGTATCGGTTTTACCCTTTCTTTAGCTGCCTTGGGCGCTTTACGCGAGTTGTTTGGTGCCAACAATTTAACCATCTGGACCACACCCACATCCATTATCGGCGTTCAGGAAGTATTTGGCGCTAATTTTGAACCGTTTACGTTCATGGTTCAAGCGCCCGGAGCCTTTGTCTGCCTCGGGTTGATGCTCTGTGTTATGAATCTTATGGGAAGCAAGTAGGAGATAATCAATGGGCTACATGGAAATTATTATCGGTGGTATTTTTGTAAACAACATTCTGCTGGCCCAGTTCTTGGGCAACTGCCCGTTTCTCGGCACATCCAAAAAAATGGAAACAGCCGTGGGCATGGCCATGGCGGTTGTCTTTGTCCTGGTGTTGGCCGGTGTTATCACGTGGCTTATTTACGCGTTCTTTCTGGTACCCTATAAATTGGTATATATGAGGACCATCGCGTTCATCCTTGTGATTGCATCCCTGGTCCAGTTTGTCGAAATGTTTCTAAAAAAGAGCATCCCGGCACTGTATGCCGGACTCGGCATCTTTTTGCCGTTGATTACCACCAACTGTGCAGTATTTGGTGCGTGTATTTTAAATGTCGATAAAGAGCTGAACTTCATGAAAACCCTGGTGCAGTCGATGGCCTATGCCGTAGGATTCGGCTTGGCCCTGATTCTCTTTGCAGGTGTCCGAGAACGTATCATTCTGGCCAGGGTTCCGAAACCGCTTCAGGATACGTCCATCGGCTTGGTAACTGCGGGCATCCTGTCCCTTACCTTCTATGCTTTCAAAGGGATGATATAGATGATTTAAATGATTGATGATTGATGTTAGTAGGATGGTTCCATTAATAAATAAAACAGAAATCCTTCTTCCTTCAATCTTCAATTGTAAATCAACAATCGACAATCAATAATTGGAGGATATGGTGTTATCATTATCAGCAATCCTATTTATGTTGGGTTTGGGGGCTTTGTGCGGAGGCGCGCTCAGTGCGGCATCCAAAATTTTTTATGTCTATGAGGATCCTCGAATTGGTATCGTGGAAGGATTTACCGCCGGTGCAAACTGCGGGGGTTGCGGATATGCCGGATGTGCAGCGGCGGCCGTCGCCGTCGTTGCCGGTGAAGCACCGCCCAGCGTTTGTATTGTGGCCGGACCTGAAGCCACTGCGAATATCGCCAGCGTAATGGGTCTCGACCCGGGTACCGCTGAGGCCCTGATTTCTTACAACACCTGTACAGGCGGCGACCGGGCCGAAATTAAATTTCACTACATGGGAATCAATAGCTGCCAGGCACTGGCCTCCCTTTCCGGCGGTCAGCGGGTATGTCCGGTGGGATGCCTGGGTCTGGGTGACTGTGTCAGAGCCTGTGCTTTTGATGCCCTTAAAATCGGTTCTCATGGCTACCCTGTTGTCGATGAAATGAAATGTGTCGGATGCGGCGCCTGTGAGAAAGTCTGCCCCAAAGACATCATGGAAATTAAAACCATGTCTCAAAAGCTGCTGCATCTCAACCAGTATGATGACCGCATTGCGCCCTGCCAGCAGACCTGTCCGGCAGAAATTGATATCCCAAAATATATTTACCAAATCAAAACCGGAGATTATGAAGGCGCGGTGAATACCATTAGAGAACGCAATCCGTTGTTGCTTTCGTGTGGGCGGGTTTGTCCCCATCCGTGTGAAAATTATTGCCGTCGAGGAGTGGAAGATGAAGCGGTCTCCATTAACCAGTTGAAACGTTTTGCAGCTGATTATGAAATGAATTCAGGCAAAAGACTGCCCATCTCCTGTGCGCCGGATACCGGTAAAAAGGTTGCCGTCATCGGCGGTGGACCGGCGGGTTTGAGCAATGCTTTTTTTCTGCGCCGTCTTGGCCATGATGTTACGATTTTTGATGCCATGCCGAAACT
>JBFFCW010000332.1:0-4804 GCA_041559695.1 Desulfobacterales bacterium | reverse complement strand
TAGTACCACGAAGGACACGAAGTTCACGAAGGGCTCCAAGCAGACAAATTTATTTTTGTGCGCTTCCTGTTCTTCGTGGTTTTATTTTGATTTCGTTTTAAAACACATCATTTTTAAGACCGTCTTCTGTCATGAATCTGAAAATAAGGCAATATTTATCGGCGAATGTCCTACTGCCCGTGGCTAAAGTTTTTGCCAGAAGTGTCGATATCAAACCCAGTGGCTTTGGCAGTCAACCGTAACTGATATTTTGTACCCATCCTAAAATGCACGGTTAAAATTTCACAAGATAGCAGTCCCTTGACTGCCAAAGCCACTGAGTGTGATATCGACATTTCGGGCAAAAACTTTAGCCACCGGCAGAAGCGAATTTGCCGATAGATATTGCCTTATTTTTAGATTCATGACAGAAAACGATCTAAAAAATATCTTGTCATAAAGCGACATCGATACAAAACCAAGAAGAACAGGATGTGTTCAATTCAAAGAAAGATCGTAAAAGGCCTTCACAGACTTCGTGTTCTTCGTGGTTTTAAAACGAATCTAAAATAAGCACAAAAATTACAATTCTGATACGAATATGCCGACAGAAGCGTCAAGACCCCTGAGAATCTGCCTTTTAAGCTACCGGTGCAACCCGCATTGCGGCGGTCAGGGCGTGTATCTAAAAAATCTGAGTCGTGCCCTTAAAGATCTCGGGCATCAAGTAGAGGTCGTTGTCGGTCCACCGCAGCCGCAGCTTGATGATGACATCCCCTTTTATCAACTCCCATCTCTGGACCTGTATAACCCGGATGATCTATTCAGGATGCCGTCTTTAAAAGAGCTTTCCCGGCCAATCAATCTAATCGAGTGGATCGGGGTATCGACCATGGGATTTCCCGAGCCCTTTACCTTTGGATTGAGGGCCCGCCGTTTCCTGCAAAACAGGCGCCAGCAATACGATATCGTCCACGACAACCAGGGATTGTTCTACGGTCTGCGGACCGTAAAGAGATGGCTGCCCACCATTGCCACCATTCACCATCCGGTTACCGTCGATCGTAAAATCGCTGTCAGATCCGCTCCCACCATATGGAGAAAAATGCAACAATGGCGATGGTATTCGTTTATCGGCATGCAAAAACGCGTTTCCAGAATGCTGGGCCACATTATCACCGTATCCAAAACAGCCGGCAATGATATCTCCCGCGATTTTAATATTTCCCCGGACCGATTCAGAATTATACCCAACGGCGTTCGCACCGATCTGTTTTATCCGATTCCCGAAATTCCGCGCGAAAAAAACCGACTGATCGTAACCAACAGCGCCGATATGCCTTTAAAAGGGCTTTATTACCTGCTGCGGGCGGTTTCAAAAGTCGCTCAAACACACCCGATTCAACTCACCGTCGTGGGAACACCACAAAAAAATGGGTGCAGCCAGGAACTCATTCAAAAGCTGGGCATCGGAAATCGAATCACATTCACCGGCCGCATCGCCGACGGGCAATTCGTGCGTGAATACGCAAAGGCAACGGTGGCGGTTGTGCCATCAGTGTATGAAGGATTTGGATTACCCGTCGGCGAAGCCATGGCATGCGCGGTCCCGGTCATCAGCACCACCGGCGGAGCACTGCCCGAAGTCGTGGGTGACGCCGGTCTTCTGGTGCCGCCGGCTGATCATCAGGCGCTGGCCAACGCAATTTTAGCCATCCTGCAGCAGCCGCAACTGGCTTATAAATTGGGCCGGGCAGGCTATCAAAGGGTACATCGACATTTTACCTGGACGAAGGCGGCCCAAAAAACCGTCGCGGTTTATCGAGAGGCCATTCGTGATCACGGTTGATTTCAAGCAGCTCAGAATCAGACCCGGGTACCGCATACTGGATATCGGCTGTGGAACAGGGCGCCACACTTCGGCAGTCTTTCAGTTTAAAAAAATTACCGTTGTTGGTGCTGACCATAATCTAGCTGACCTTCGCGAAGTCAGAAACAGAATTCAATTGCATGAACGTCTGGGTGAACACGGCGGCGGACGGTGGGGGCTGGCCGCCGCCGATATCGCCGACCTGCCGTTCAAAAACGATGTGTTCGATCTGGTTATTTGCTGCGAAGTGCTGGAGCACGTTGCCCGGGACGACATCGCTGCCAATGAACTCATCCGGGTTTTAAAACCCGGGCACAACCTGGTTGTCAGCGTTCCCCGTTACCTGCCGGAACGAATCTGCTGGGCGCTATCCAAAGATTATACAGCCACAGATAAGGGCCATATTAGAATTTACCGTAAAAGGAAACTTATCCGGCGCCTGGAAGGTCTCGGCCTGACACGTTGGGCGGTGCACTACGCCCACAGCCTGCACACCCCCTATTGGTGGCTGAAATGCCTGGCAAGGCCCGACCGCGAAGACGCGGTAATGGTGAACCTTTACCATCGTTTTTTGTCCTGGGATATCATGAATAAACCGAAAATGGTGGGATGGGTAGATAAACTGCTGAATCCCATTCTTGGCAAAAGTCTGGTGGTTTATTTTAGAAAAAACGGTTAGCCGGTTGAGACCGTTTTAGGAAGATGTAGGAAGACCACAAAAAAAGTTTACGGATTTTATTTTTTCCGTTGAAGCACGCCCAGGGTCTTTATCATCTGCAGGGGATCAAATTGGCCGGAGGAACGCGCCAGATTATAAATTTGGTGGGGCGCCTGCCCGCCTTCCGCCGGGTCTTCAAAAATATCGTGGATGAGAAGATATCCTCCCGGCATAATATGCGGCACCCAGCAGTCATAGTCTGCCGAGGCCGCTTCAGCCGTGTGACCGCCATCGATAAACACCAGGCTCAAGGGTGTCGCCCACAGGCGGGCCGCTACATCCGAGCGGCTGACGATGCCCACAACGGTATCTTCAAGGCCGGCTTTTTCCAGTGTCTTGCGAAATTCGCGAAACGTATCCACCCGACCGGTTTCAGGATCAAAAAGCACGGGATCAAAATACGCCTGGCCGGGTTGTTGTTCTTCAGACCCGCGATGATGATCGATGGAAAACAGGATGCCATTGTTGGTTTTGCAGGCAATACCGATATAGACCGTTGATTTGCCGCAATAGCTGCCGATCTCCAGACACGGGCCCATCCGACTGGCCTCACGCGCAATATCGTACAGACAGCGGCCCTCTTCTTCATTGAGAAAACCTTTGGTCGCTGATATTAGCTCCGGGTCGATATGCATTATCATTCTCGGTATTCTGGGGACTATCCGCTCGCCACTATCGGATAGCTACATTTGGTTTCAGTGTTCAGGTGTCAGGTGGCAGGGCTCTGTGTGTCATACCGAAACCTGAAATCTCTCCGGATCCGCTTCCAGCCCATAGGTTTCAAGGCCAACAGCAGGCTGTTCGGGCCAGAGACTGACACCTGAAACCAGAAGTTGGTGACCAGTCACTAAAGCTTGCGATCAAAGCTGCTGACCAGAACGTCTCTGGGCTTGGCGCCGTCGGAAGGGCCGACGACACCCTCTTTTTCCATTTTTTCGATAATCCGGGCCGCCCGGTTATACCCGATTCGCAAATGGCGCTGAATCATGGAAATAGAGGCTTGCCCGGCCTCGGTGACAAGGGCCACCGCATCGTCATAGCGCTCGTCATACTCATCATCATCGGATTCGGTGGATTGGATGGCGGATGTTTCAGTAACTTCTTCGTCGTATTCCGGTTTTTCCTGGCTCCTTAAAAATGCAAGGACTTGGGTCAGCTCGCCCTCGGAAATATAGGCGCCGTGAATGCGTTGCAGCTTCGCGGTGCCGGGCGGCAAAAACAACATATCTCCGTTGCCCAGCAGATTTTCGGCACCAACGGTATCGATAATGGTTCGAGAATCGGTTCGGGAAGAAACCTGGAATGTCAGACGGGTCGGGAAATTGGCTTTGATAATGCCGGTTAATACATCCACAGAGGGCCGCTGGGTCGCTAAAATCAGATGGATTCCGGCGGCTCGGGCCATCTGGGCCAGCCGGGTTAGCCCGACCTCAACATCCCGCGAAGCGAGCATCATCAGGTCGGCCAGCTCATCAATGACAATCACGATATACGGCAGTGTTTCGGGGGCTTCCTTATCGGCCGGTTTTTTCGCCTTGGCCACTTTATTGTTGTATTGTTTGATATTACGGGCGGTCATTTCGGAAAACAGTTCGTAGCGTTTTTCCATTTCGCGTACCGCCCAAAAAAGCGCATTGGTGGCTTTCTTTGGATCGGTGACCACCGGCGTAATCAGATGGGGGATCCCGTCATAACTGGAAAGCTCGATGCGTTTGGGGTCGACCAAAATAATTTTGACTTCATCCGGCCTGGATTTGTAAAGCAGGCTGCAAATCATCGCATTCAAGGCCACACTTTTCCCCGCACCGGTAGCACCGGCAATTAACAGATGTGGCATTTTGTCCAGTTCTGCAACCACCGGATTGCCGACAATATCTTTGCCCAGACAAAGGGTCAGCTTCGATTTTGATTTTTCAAATGCGCTGGATGCAATAACCTCTTTGAATTTGACCATCTGGCGATTGGTGTTCGGAACCTCGATACCAATAACCGCTTTGCCGGGAATCGGCGCCACAATCCGGATACTGATTGCCCGCATGGCCAGCGCCAGGTCGTCGGTCAGATTGACAATTTTGTTGATCTTTACGCCAGGGGCCGGCTCGTATTCAAAGGTGGTAACGACCGGTCCGGGGGCGACCTCAACCACCCTTCCGTGAACCCCGAAATCTTCCAGCTTCTTCTCAAGCAACTGGGACTGCATACGCAAATTTTCATCATCCGCAGAACCGATCTGAAAC
>JBFFCW010000331.1:0-4816 GCA_041559695.1 Desulfobacterales bacterium | reverse complement strand
GAAGCACCCGGGCCGTTTCCTCTACCGTATAATCCGGCGGCACGGCAATCGGATCTCTGGTCATGATGTCGTTGACCTTAATTTTGGTCAGAAGGTACAACAGTTCATGAATCTCCAACGTTGTGGCATCGGAAGCAGATGCCTTTTTCAGGTCTCGATCCGTAACGATCCCCACCAGCTTGCCTTTTTTCATTACCGGCAGCATGCGGATGCCGTGTTCTTTTAACACCCTCATGGCATCCTGCATCGCATCGTTCGCATCTATCGTGACCACCTTTGTGCTCATCCAATTTTTGACTAGCATTTTAATTCTCCTTTAGCTGGTAGTTCCAATGTAAGTTAACAAAACAAAATGGTTGATATTTGCCGTATTTCAAAGCACAAGGTGTGCCAAATCTGCTTGTTGAATTAGCTACGTAAATTCAGCGAGTTATGGAATAATATGTGATTGCATGCGTTTATCTGCATAAGAATTTAGAAAAATTGCTACATTTAGTTCGCAAAATTTAGAAGGTAACCGGGATGAATATAGACCAAAGCAGGAAATTTGCTCCCAATTTTGCAATAAGAAGGCAAATGCAGTGAAGCACAAAAATGATAGCGGAAACTTAAAAGGCAGGTATGAGAAGTAAATTGTTTTTTAATTCATGTTATGAACAATTCCGGTGCTGAATCGGTGGTCCGTCATGTAAAGCAGCGTTGTTTTTTTTCCAAATCTTCTTTAAGCCAGTCGATTTGTTCTCGATTAACTTTATAGGCTCTGATAAATACATTGCGGCAGCCCTCAGGTGCGCCCTCGCAGGTTGAATATAAACTCACCACACGCCCCCCATATTTGCGAATAATGCCGGTCAACTCCATCACGGCTTTCGGGCGATCTTCAGTTCGAAATGCAAACTGTATGCCCCTCGGGTCCAAACCGGTGATAGACGACAACACTTTAAACAGATCATTTTTGGTAATAATTTTCACCAGTCTATTTTGATCGTTTACAACAGGAACGCCGAAAATTCTTTTCTTACGCAGAAGATCGGCAACCTGGCCTATCGTTTTATCCGGTTGCACGGTCACCGGATCCCTGGTCATAATCTTCTTGACCTTGATTTTGGCAAGAAGGTCAATCAGCTCATAAACCGACAAGGTGGTTGCATCTGAGGCCGAAGCCCTTTTTATGTCCCGATCGGTAAGAATTCCGACAAGCTGACTATTTTTTAGAACTGGCAGCGTTTTTATGCAGCGGTCTTTCATTAGTTCAACAGCCCTCTCGATAGAATCATTCGCGTCTATTGTGATGACCGGTGCGCTCATCCAATTTTTGGCTAGCATATTTTGTTTCCTTTTATAAATTTCATAGCGTACGATAACTAAATTATTTGATGCAGTTCACCGGAGTCAACGGCACAAAATATGCCAATTCTGATATGGAAAAAATATAAAATAATATCCCTGGTGTTTGATCAGGCGAAGAAAGACATTTTTTTTAGGTATTTAAAATTTGAAAAATTACGAACGTTTATTTGCAAAATTTCGAAATCGAAACCAACACTGAAAGGGAAGATAAATCGCAACGTAAAAAGCGGTTTGGTGAAATACTAACTGTCATGGACCTGATCCAATGGATCTGAGGCGTTTTTGGATACCCCGGTATCCTCCGCATCCTGGACCGCTGGTATCATTCCCAGACGAGTGCCGGAAAGCATTTTCGATTCATAAACAAACCAATAAATCGCACCGACAAAAAAACTGCCGCCCACAATATTACCCAGGGTAACCGGAATGAGGTTGCCGACCACAAATTGATAGCCGTTGATACGGGCGCCGTAAAATATGCCGACGGGTATAAAAAACATATTGGCAATCGAGTGTTCGAAACCCAGTGCCACAAAGGCCATAATCGGAAACCAGAGTCCAAGTATTTTCCCGGCGATTTCTTCTGAAGCCATGGCCAGCCAGATGGACAAACACACCAGCCAGTTACATCCGATACCTTTCAAAAATAACACCCAAAAACCGGCAGAAACTTTTAATTCCGAGAGGCGTATGGTGAAATTGAGCCATGGGGCGGATCCCAGCAAATTTGTCTGGTAGGCCAGGAAGTAAGCAATCAAAAGTGATCCGATTAGGTTTCCCGTATAGGAAAGAAACAAATTCTTAAGCCATCCATACCAGGTTATTCTGCCTGAAAGCAGCCCGGGTATGCTGACCGCGGTGTTGCCGGTAAAAAGTTCGGAGCCTGCGATAACGACCAGCATTAGCCCGACCGGAAAGACGGCACCGAATATGAACTTCTGAAGACCGGGGTTGTTGGACTGAATGCCCGGTATTCCGCCGCCGACCATGATGGCTAAAAATCCCCCGAAGCCAATGAAGGCTCCGGCTAAGAATCCCAAAATCAGTGTTTTGCTCAGGCTCATGCGGGCCTTGATCAAACCCGCCTGGTTTACAGTTTTAACAATTTCATACGGTGCCTTGTAAACCATGATTACGGGTCCTTCGGCCCCATTTTTCAAGCTGAAATTTAATTGCTTTTTTCAATTTTTTGCCTGGGTTCTGCTTTCAGCAAAATCGCTTCTCGTTCGGCAACCGGCAGGCGGTATTCAGGTTTTTGATGCAGCGATTTTGCCGGACAGATCTCCACACAGATGCCACAAAAAACGCAGGCGAATGGATCATAGCTCCAGGTTGAAACTTTCTTATCCACCGCGATGCATTGTGATGGGCATTTCAAGGCGCAGGCGCTGCAAAAGGTGCATTTTTCAATATCGTTCAACAGCGCACCGCGCACATTTTCAAATGGCGGCCGCACCTCCCGGGGATAACGTCGGGTGGCTTTGGGGAAGAATAAATTTCGAAGTACATTCGGCGTCATTTTAAACATGCTACCATTTCCTGCGTCTTAATTTAGCGCTCGGTGCAACTGATGCACGGATCGATAGACAGCACCACCACCGGCACATCCGACAGCCACATACCCGGCAATATGACCAGCAGTGCCGGTATGTTGGCAAATGTCGGGGTTCTGATTCTCAACCGCTCCAAATTTTTGGTTCCATTGGCTTTGATATAATAAAGCAGTTCGCCCCGGGGTTGTTCGACCCTGCATACCGTTTCGCCTTCAGGTCGCCCTTTTACTTTAGTCCGTATTTCGCTTTGGGCAATCCTGGATAACGCCTGACGAATCAAATCGATGCTCTGCAGTACTTCGCGAAAGCGGACCTTGCTGCGGGCATAGCAGTCTCCCTCGGTTTCCACCACCGGCTCAAAGTCGAGCTGGTCAAAGGCCGCATAGCCCAACATGCGCATATCCTGGCAAATGCCGCTGGCGCGAAGCGTTGGCCCGACAAGGCCGAATTCAAAGGCCTTGTCTCTGGTAATGACGCCCTTGCCTGCGGTGCGCTTTTTTACGGTATAATCTGTCAGCAGGGTAGATCCTAATCGGTTGATCTCCCGTTCGACCGCCGTCAGTTCTGCAAGCATCCAGCTGATTTGTTCGGGATTCAAATCCCGTCGCACGCCGCCGATAACATTGACGGAGACAATAATTCTGTTTCCGGTGGTGGCCTCATTGAGATCCAGAACCGTTTCGCGGATTTTCCATAATTGCATAAAAAGGCTTTCAAAGCCGAAGCTGTCGGCAAACAGCCCCAGCCACAAAAGATGACTGTGCATCCGGTGCAATTCGGACCAAATGGTGCGCAGAAACTTCGCACGCGGCGGCACTTCAATTTCCATTAGCGCTTCAATGCTCTGGCAATAACACATGGCATGGATCATCGAACAAATCCCGCAAACGCGCTCGACCACCTGGGTCACCTGGTGAAAATCACGGATATGGGCTAGCATTTCAAGCCCCCGATGAACGAAGCCCAAGGCCGGAATGGCCTCAGAGATGACGTCTTCTTCCACCAAAAGCTTCAAATGCAATGGTTCAGGCAAAACCGGATGCTGGGGCCCGAATGGTATAACGGTTTTCAGCATTCAACTCCCTCCTGTGCTACGTAAATCCTCAGATGCCGGAAGCATTTTCGCTTTGTCATCCGTCGTTTTTGCCACGGTATACCTGCAAAACGGCGTTACCCTGACGTCTTGCCCCTCTAAATAGAGGGTGCGCTCGTAATCTACGGCCAGCCCACTGAAATGCAGACCGAAAAGATCCTGGATTTCATTTTCTACCAAAAAAGCGGCAAAATATACCGGGGTGATGCTCGGCAGCGCGCGATCTGCGGGGGTGTTCACTCGCAAATGTTTCAGGACGAGATCTTTATCGAAGTGATAGAGGACAACGAGCGTGTTCTCAGCGCCTTGCATACAGGACAGTGTGACGAACCGGTACCCTTCCACTTTTAGGTTAGCAACCGAACCCACCAAATGATCCGGGCTGACGGATATCACTTCATCTCGCATGGGCTATTTTTCCTCTCTGGCTCCGCGTGAACAGATTTAGCCCCAGCGTCACGCCGTCAATGATGGCCTCAGGTTTAGCCGGGCACCCCGTCACGTAAACGTTCACCGGAATCACCTTGTCCACGCCACCGATCACGTTGTAAGCGTCTCTGAAAATGCCGCCCGACAACGCACAGCTACCGATGGCCACAACCAGCTTGGGATCCGGCATCTGGTCGTACAAATTCAGCAGCACCTCCCGGTTACGGTAATTCACCGTGCCGGTAACCAGCAGGATATCCGCATGCATGGGGTTGCCGACATTGATTATGCCGAAACGTTCAATGTCATACACCGGCGTCAGACACGCCAGAATTTCAATATCGCAACCGTTGCAGCTGCCGCAATCGTAATGCAGCAGCCAGGGTGACTT
>JBFFCW010000330.1:0-4827 GCA_041559695.1 Desulfobacterales bacterium | reverse complement strand
GGTGCACATAGGGTGCATTTAATCATCGTAATTCGATATGATCCATTACGATCCATTAATCTAAACCCTTGAAATTATTATAACCGACTGGAATCATTGACCATTAAATTAGCCTGTCACGCCGGAGGTCGAGGGTTCGAGTCCCTTCGTCCCCGCCATTAAAATCAAGGGGTTAGCCGATATCGGCAGCCCCTTTTTTTATCGGGTGTGATATCCCCGGCATAATCTGCTTTTTTATCAATCTATAGATAGAAAGGATCGCCGATCAAGGTGTGGTCCTCGCGATTACATCCCTCATTGACATGCCACAGAGTGGTATTATCCTTTAAACACTACTCCTTATTCACACGGACAACACGTTAAAAACATTTTTGCCCGGCCGGGCAATTGAGGTCGGGAGGTGTTTTCAATTCAGAGGCTTGAATGAATCATATACCGTTAACACTTCAAAACAGGCGTTTACAGAGATTTTGTGCTGCTCTCGGCGTTTTGATTGCATTTACCGTGCTAAGCGGTTGTTTTGAAAACTATGGCCGCCTGAAACACAACGATGAAGTTACCCGGGCCTTTCAAACCTACCAGGTCGAGCCCAATTACAAATACTACTATTACGGCAGAACCAATATGCCGTATGCCATTGTTGGTATCGATCGCGCCTATCACATGCAATCCCGGGTCTGGCGTGAAGTCGATCAAGATACCGAGCAGTTCAAAAAAATGATCTATTGGGTTTGGGACGATGTCTATGTGCCTTTTTACCTCAGCGGCGCTTATATTACCGATCCCGGCGGCAAAAAAGTCGGTATCTGGTATTCGGGCATCTGGTATGCCGCCATACGATTCGAGGAAAATAATCGCATTGTAGTCATGCCGGATACGCCTTTTCTGGGCGGACCCACGCGATAAGATCTCAACCTATCCAGGTTCGAACCCAAAAGCGACAAATTTAGTTGATACCTAACAGACAGCAATAATCTGTATGATTTTTAACTTTCGATCCGGTCCCTGGTAAGGTAGAGCAACCTATTACTGAACCTTTTGAGGGACACTTCCTATGAATCCAAAAAACAGATCATCAAAAGACAGCGTGTTATCAGGTTATGCCATTTGGGGACTTTGTTTTTTGATCGCCGCCACGGTCAGCGGCTGCCTCGGCGCCTATGGCAAGCTTCACTGGGATCCCCAGGTGACCACCCAGTTTCAGGCCAATGAAGCCCAGCAGGACTTTAACTACTATTATTACGGGGTCGGCAATCGGACTTTTGCCATCGCCGGAATTTCTCGCGATTATGTTATGGAATCAAGGATGTGGCGGGAAGTGCAGCCGGATACCGAAGAATTTAAAAGTTTGATTTCCCGTGCCTGGGGGAATTCCTATTATCAACCCCATGATCCCCGGGGCGCCTATATTCTGAATCCGGAAGGAAAGCGGGTGGGGCACTGGTATTCCAGCCTGCGTTTCGTTACGGTGAAATTTGGTGAGAATAATCGCATCGTCCTCATACCGGATACACCTTTTCTGGGCGGACCCGAAGCGGAAAGCGGCAGCGGTGGTTTCAGCAAACGGATCTCGCGTATTGAATCAAATCCCTATATCTCCCATCAACTAAAAGCCTTTTTAGCAAAGAATTAAGCCTTTTGGCCGGGGTGTTGGATGAATTTACCCGCCTCAGAAACCGGCCAATCGGATATCTTTGAGGCCGCGTTTGACAACCCATACCATCGCATTATCCTTTAATTATGAGGCCCTAATCCATATCGTTGCATCGGCTTAATCGGGCTTATCTTTTCAAATCCAGATTGACATCGAATCCGGCGGTCGGATAACGGCTGGTCGGGAAAGAGGCTTATAATGAAAATCAGATACGGGTATCTTATAAAAACGACGGCTCAAACGATTTTCATGTTCAGTTTGGGCGTGTTGACGCTGGTATGGGGTGTCGGTTGTTCTCAAAATTACGGACGGATCCACTGGGACGACGATATTACCCGGGCCTTTGAAGCCAACCAGGTTGAGCCTGACTATAATTTTTATCAATACACAATCGGCATGCGGGTATTTGCCATTGTTGGGCTCGACCCGAAACTGGAGCTTCAATCCCGAATATGGCGCGAGCTGGATGCCGATACCGAGGATTTTAAAGTGGCAACGTCTCGCATGTGGGATAATTACACCAAGTTACCCGAGTATCCGCGCGGTGCCGTTATCATGGATCCTGGCGGTGAAAAAATCGGTGTGTATTTCTCTAGCATACGCTTTGTTTCAATAAATTTTAAACCGGAAAATCGAGTGGCAGTGATGCTGGATACATCGGCAATTCGAGGGGGACCGGATGACAGAAGGACACCTTAGCTAAGGCCCTTATACCCTAATTGAGCGATAAACGCTCAATCAGGCGTGATGGGTTATGGGTTAACCGTTATTAGAATTCGATGACAAGCTCATTTTATATACCTATAATGGGTGAGATATCCAATCAGATATCGCTCCTTTTATACGAATAACAGATAACGCCCAATTGGGTTTTAACTCGATTGGGGTTCTAAAAATTCATCGTCATAGCAGCCGTATCAGACAGTGCGGAGGCCCACCTTTATGTGCACTGATGGCGGCTGTTTTTTTATGCGGTTTCAGCGTTGTTTAACGCCACTTCAAATCACGGCGCGCGGGCTATAAATATTTGCAATATTGAGGTAAAAGCGATAAAGTGAATGCAAGAATCTTTAGAAGCCGTCTCAAAAATAGGATTTTGGTTCAAGATCGAGGCGGGGCCTAGTTTCTAACCGGAGGCATACTGCTGTATGTTGAGGATTAGAAATGAGGCACCAACAAAGATATTGGGCCAAAAGACATTTTTGAGATGGCTTCTACGTATTTCAAACCGACAATATTGTGGCAGATATGTTGAGGCGTACGTGCTTTCAAACGATCTTCAAACCGACGAATTGTCCGAAATTTTAAAATCCTGTCGCCAGCTGAGCAACGTATTGGACCTCGATGAATTGTATTCGGTTTTTGCCGATGTGGTAAAGAAAAAATTTGCAATTCGTGAGCTGGCATTTTTTGTTTATCACCAAACCGAAAAAAAACTTTCGCCTGTCTTGAGCAAGGGCCTCGGCGATCTCAATTTTCAGATCCCAAGAAATAAAAGCACCCTCTGGAAATCCATTTTAACCGGTGAACCCTTTGCGGTCAGCGACGATTCAGGAAATCCGCTGTTTTCAAAGGATTTCCAAAAGCTCAACCTTGCCGGGCTTCAATCCAAACTGTGGGTTCCTCTGGGCGCGGGGGATGAACTGACCGGACTGGTGACCATCGGATCCCGCAAAAACGATCAACCTTTCGATGATGCCGATCGATATTTTCTGCAGCAACTCTCCGCTCATGCTGTCGTATGATTTAACACCTGCCGCCTTTATGGGAAGCGTCAAAAAGAAAAAGAAGATCTGGATAAAACGATCCAGAATCTGTCTCTTTTATACAGCATCGGCAAGGCCATGAACTATATCAGTGACCTCAAGAACCTTCTGCAGTTTATATTGAGCCAGGCCATTGACGTGACCTCGGCCGAGAAAGGCTCTCTCATGCTTTATGATCTGGAGACAGATCAGCTAAATATCCGGGTTCTGGCCGGTATGGAGGACACATCCTTTCAGGAAAAAGTCAATAACAATGAAATCGAATGCCGCAGTTTTAAACCGGGCGAAGGAATCGCCGGGCGGGTCTATGTGACCGCCAAACCCATTGTGGTAAACAACATTAAAGACGATGACGTTTTTATAGACTCCGAGAAATCCTACGTTCGCTCGATTGTGTGTATTCCCATGATCGTTTACAGTGATGTCATCGGCGTCATCAATGTGACCAACAAGCGGCAGGGAAAAGACTTTACGGACGAAGATGTTGAAATGCTGAAAGCCGTGGCTGATCAGGCCGCCGTCGCCATTAATAAGGCCCAGCTCTGGGATATGGCGGTTACGGATTCTTTGACGGGCCTTTACGTTCGCCGTTATTTTATGGTCAAATTGCAGGAGGAACTCCATCGAGCCCAGCGCTATAATAATATTCTATCAATTGTCATGGCCGATCTGGACCGATTTAAAAATATCAATGACACCCATGGCCACGATGCCGGCGACCGGGTTTTAAAGGCCATCGGTAAATTCCTGCAGCAAAACGTCAGGGATGTAGATGTGGTTGCCCGGTATGGCGGTGAAGAGTTTGTCATTATGATACCTGAGGCGGCCAATGACGCCGCCCATATTTTATCCGAGCGTTTACGAAAAAATTTGTCAAAGATGAAATTCGAGGATCTCCCTCCGGTCACCATCAGCCTGGGAATCGCCACTTTTCCACATGATGGTACGGATGCGGAAGATCTGATCAAGAAGGCGGATGCGGCCATGTATGCAGCCAAAAGGGCCGGCCGCGACCAGGTTGTTAAATACACCCGGCAGACATAAATACTTGCAAAACCATCACAAGTTCATTATGGAGCACCCATACCGATTTTGACCGAAATTCCGGTCTGAACCTTAAGGGAGGAAACATGTCTGACATATTAAACATCGTTAAGAACAGGGACCCACAGGAAAAAGAATTTCATCAGGCGGTCACCGAAGTTATGGAATCGGTAAAGCCCGTCCTCGACCAAAATCCGATATACCGTCAGGCCAGAATACCGCAACGGCTTGTTGAGCCGCACATACGGCGGCGCCGCGGTCGCGCCCCTGGCCTTCGAGCCGAGCCTGGCGGAACGCGACCGCATTCTGGTCGCCGAGCGGCGCGGCATCGGCGAATGCGCCGCTGGGCTCATCGAACCGGGC
>JBFFCW010000329.1:0-4832 GCA_041559695.1 Desulfobacterales bacterium | reverse complement strand
GATCGGCTTCCGAAAACCGGAAAAGTCGATCTTCGAAAAAACAGAAGTATTTTGAACAATATCATTCTAACCACCACCGGTGCCGCCAATGCATTAAGATTGGTAATTCCGGAAATGGAGGAAATCGCTTTTATTGCGGAATCCGTCCGAATCCCAATTCAGACCGGATCGTTGATCATCCTGGTGATTAACCTTCAAGAAGAGCCGAGCGGCCCGTTTATTACCCGGAGTGAGATCAATACCATATTTGAGCAGGCGGCTGCAGAAAACACCCATGGGTACCTTTATTTTACCAACAAACAGAATGTTTCCTGCGATATTATCGGAATTCCACGGGTTGCCGCTACAATTGAAGGCCACGAAACCCACACCCGGACGGCAGAGGCCTCGATTGATTTGAAAAAAGTCCCCGGATTGGAAAAGGAGGCTTTAGCCAACCCCGATCAATTCATTATCCGGGTGCCGGTCACCCAGGCTGTCATCTATGGCTGGTATGACAATGAAATGGGAAGTTATGTGAATATGCTGGGGGATCGCACGGTATCTATTGCGGAAAATATGTAGAAGTGTTTTCAAAACCCCATCTAAAGCCCAATGGATGCGTTGTGCCACGGATTGAAATACTCACGTACTTACGTGTACGCTCCGTCTTCAATCCGCGGGACGCCCTGATGCATACCTTAATCTATTTAGAATCGATATGTAATCCCGCTTCTGCGGGGCCCTTGAACCGGATCTGAGGTTTTGAAAACACTTCTCGAAGCTGGCTCAAAATCCTATTTTTGAGACGGCTTCTAATCTTTTATTCCGCAAATCCGTAATGAAAAATCTCGTATTCTGTTTTGCCGCCCAGCAGGTCATCGATCTGGCTTTGAATCTGCTGACGATCATTGCTTTGCACCCACCGTTTCCAGTCATCCGAGGTTTCCCATGTGCTGATCACCAGGAATTCATCCGGCTTTTCAAGATTTCGCATTGTTTCTCCGGTGATGTAACCGGGCTGCTCATTTGCCAGCGTTCGCATCTTGCGGAACAGCGGGATCATTTCCCTTGCCTTTTTTTCAGGTACATTTCTCCGAATCAATATTTTAATTGCCATGGGGTCCTCCTTTTTGGGATAGGCGCATTAAACTATACTTTTTTGCTTATGGCGTTCAGGCCTTTTTGGATTGGGCTCTATAAGAATCGTATTAAGTTGTACCGTATGTTTAAAAAAGGGTCTGTCAAATCATAATATGCCTGTGTAACGGGGTCAAGGCTCATTCAGATAAATAACCATCTCAGCCAGTGGCTGCGGTGCTTATTGAATCTGCGCTAAACTTATCTGAAGGGCCACGAAATCAGCCGCGTCGAGGGTTTCAGCACGCCGTCCTGGGTCAATGCCTGCTGCTGTCAATGCCTGTTGGGCAATCTGCGGATCAATGTGGAGACCACTGGCCGACAGCGCGTTTTTAAGCGTTTTACGCCGGTTGCCAAATGCCGCCTTGATTACCTGAAAAAGCATGGTCTCATCGTGTGGCGGATATGCGCGTGAAATATTAAAATTGACCTCCACGACTTCGGAGTCGATTTTGGGTGCCGGATAAAAAAGCGAAGGTACGATCGTTGCGATGGATTTTATTTCAGCACAATACGACAGCATGACGGTCAATCTTCCGTAATCCTTGTTGCCGGGGCTGGCTGTAATTCGTCGGGCCAGCTCCTTTTGAAACATTAAAATCGCCCGGTTAACATGACCTCGGGTTTCGATGAGCTGGATCAGGACCTGTGAAGAGATGTTATAGGGTAGATTCCCCATCACAATTAAGCGGTTACGCAATTTTTTTGCCAGTGAATGGATATCGACGTGAAGTATATTTTTTTCGATGATTTCAACATTCGTCAGTTTGTGAACCAGCAATTCGGTCTTCAGCAACTGTGCCAATTGTGGATCTGTTTCAACCGCATAAACACATCCGGCGATTTTTGCCAGCGGAATCGTCAGTGCTCCCAGACCGGCGCCGATTTCCATAACCGTGTCCTTTGATGTAATCCGGGAACGCCGAACGATCATTTCGGCCGTGGAGGGATCAACCAAAAAATGCTGACCCAGCTTTTTTTTGGGCCTTATATTCCATGCATTCAGTAATACTTTGGGAGATGTCATTCTTGACTTTTTTTTGTTTTATAATTAGTTTTTACATCAAATTTCATCGGTTTAGGCATTATCATCTATCAGGCATTCTGACCCCTTCATTCAAGGAGAACCCCATGCAAAAAAGAAAAGGAAAAGCCGTCAGTTTTGATGCCATGGTAAAATTTTTTATGCAGAATTACAATATTCCGACTAAAAAAGATGTGGATCGATTGATGGCAAAATTGGATCGACTGGAAAACCTGCTCAAAGCTGCCGTGACAAGCGGCGGATATCCGCAAAAAGGACCGGCGGGAACCCGCAAAACCGCCGTTACCGCAGTGGATGTGGTTTTCGATGTCATCAAACGCTCCCATAAAGGGCTGGGCTTTGCTGACATTCAGGCCAAAACCGGATTTGGCGATAAAAAAATCCGCAATACCATTTTTCGATTAAATAAAATCGGTAAAATTAAGCGTAAAAGTCGCGGCATCTATGTGGCCGCCTGAAATTTGAAGCTATCTCAAAATTAGCAATTTATCCTGCAAGACGGAGAAAATAAGCTCCAAAGGTGCTTGCAACAAAAAAAAATAATCTAAAATGCCTAAAATTATGGTTTCGCTCGCGCAGCGCAGGCACTTGCGCCGCGTGGCGCTCCACCTTTTATTATAAATATGATCGCTCGACCCTGAGGCTCTCGACGGGCAGAATTCCTCAACTTCAGGCACTTCTACCTTTAGAGCACTTCTTATAAGTTTAAAACTTTACCATCGAATTGAAATAGCCTTTAGCATCAAAGGAACGACTATGAAAAAATTTGAAGATCCCAATCATCTGGGCCTGCGTCAGGGCGATCGTATTCGTCATCATTTGGTTAAGCGGGTCGTACCCCTTGAAGGGATTCGCTCTTTTTTTTATGAACTCGAGCATTCAAAAACCGGGGCGCGCCATATTCATATCAGCAATGAAGATGCTGAAAACACATTCAGTGTCGCCTTTAAAACCATACCGCAAGACTCTACCGGCGTTGCTCATATTCTTGAGCATACCGTATTATGCGGCTCCAACCGATTCCCGGTTCGCGACCCCTTCTTTTCCATGCTCAAAAGAAGTTTGAGTACCTTCATGAACGCCTTTACGGCTTCCGATTGGACCATGTATCCCTTTTCTACCCAGAATCAAAAGGATTATTTCAACCTCATGGACGTCTATCTGGACGCCGCGTTCTTTCCCAAATTAGAAGAACTGAGCTTTAAGCAAGAGGGCCATCGTCTGGAAATTGAGGGGGATCTCAATCTTGATGATCCAGATCGGTTCCGGCTCAGCTATAAAGGGGTTGTCTACAATGAAATGAAAGGGGCCATGTCTTCACCGGACCAGGTCATGGTTCGCACGATTCAAAAAGAACTGTATCCTTCCACGACCTATCATTACAATTCCGGTGGTGATCCGGCCGAAATTCCATCGCTGAGCTACAAACAGTTAAAAGAATTCCACCGGCACCATTATCATCCCAGCAACGCGTTTTTCTATACTTACGGGAATTTGCCCCTGGCAGAAAGCCTGGCAGTTATCGAAGATACGGTTTTAAATAAATTCAGCCGCACAACTCCCGAAACGGATGTTGCCTCACAGCCGCGCTGGCGCAAGCCCCGGGTGGGGGTATTCTCTTACCCGTTCCAGGCCAACGAGGATCTACTCAGAAAATGTCAGGTTTGCGTTGCCTGGCTTACCGCGGATATCAGAGACACCTTTGACATTCTGGCACTTTCGCTGCTCGAACAGATTCTGCTGGGAAATTCCGCATCGCCGCTTCGCAAAGCCCTCATCGACTCAGGACTCGGTTCGGCGCTGTGTGACGGCAGCGGTTTCGATGCCGATAATCGCGATACATTATTTGTTTTCGGATTAAAAGATGTTGAAGAAGGCGCTGCCGAGAAAATTGAGGCCCTTATATTTGAAACGCTGACGGATCTCGTCGATAAGGGCATTGACAATCAATTGATTGATTCTGCCATTCACCAGATCGAATTCCACCGCAAGGAGATAACCAACACGCCGTATCCATACGGGATTAAACTTTTGATTGCTTTTGCCGGCCCCTGGTTGCACGGCGGAGACCCCGTAAGGATTTTAAAATTTGATGACGATCTAAAAAAGCTGCGCGAATCAATGAAACAGCAGCCTTTTTTTGAAAACCTAATTAAAAAATGGCTGCTGACCAATTCCCATCGGAGCCGGCTCACCATGGTTCCGGATGAGCAAATGGAGCATAATGAAGCGGTGCGCGTACAGGCTGAATTGGAGAAAATCAAAAAAAGCCTGTCTCTGGCCAGACTTAAAAAAATTCATCAGAATTCCAAGGCCCTTCAACTTCGGCAGGAAACCCCGGATGATGTATCCTGTCTGCCCACGCTGGCAATAAAAGATATTCCTCCCTCAGTGCCGATTGTCAAACAAACAGAATATGATCGCAAGTCATCGGCCACATTGTACAGTCAGCCGACTTCCGGAATTTTTTATTTCGCGGCATCGGCCGGCACCGGCGTTCTTCCCCGGGAACTGGTTCCTCTGGCCCCGTTTTTTTGCTACGCCCTGACCCGGTCGGGGACTTCGATACATGATTATACCGAGATGGCCCGGCTGATCGATGCCTATACCGGCGGTATCGGTTTGGCAACCCACGCCCGTACCCGATATGATGACGGCGGGAGCTGTT
>JBFFCW010000328.1:0-4835 GCA_041559695.1 Desulfobacterales bacterium | reverse complement strand
GCCGCCTACCTGCACGATATCGGGCGTGCTTTGCAGGATGTATCCAGCGGCGCGGTTTGCCACGCGGAAAAGGGTGCCCAGATGGCGGAGTCGATGGTCGAAGCGCTTTCGCTTTCAAAAAAGCAAAAGCACAATATCATTCATTGTATCCGCTCCCATCGCTTTCGCAATGAGCACAAACCGGCTACAACCGAAGCAAAGGTACTGTTTGATGCTGACAAACTGGATGCTATCGGTGCCGTAGGCGTGGCCCGGGCCTTTCTTTTTGCCGGCGAGGTGGGGGCGCGGCTGCATAACCCGGATCTTGATGCTGAAAATACCCGGCCTTACTCGGTCGATGACACCGGATACAGGGAGTTTAGGGTCAAGCTCTGCAAAATTAAAGATCGAATGCTGACGGCGGAAGGCCGCAAATGGGCAAGTGAGCGTCATGCATTCATGGCTGATTTTTTTAACCGCTTTTTAGCAGAATATGAAGGAAAGAGGTAATTATTATGAGCATTAATGTCGTTGAACAGGTCGATGATTTAGTCAAAGTAGAGAATATTTTAGTGAGTGTCTCCGACAAAGGCGGACTTGAAGCGTTTATTCCGGAACTGGTTGAGATTAACCCGGAAATCCGGATTTTTTCGACCGGCGGAACCTATGGGCGCATCAGTGAAATTCTGGGAGATTCGGGTGCGAGCCGCTTGATGCAGGTCTCGAAATACACGGGTCAGCCCGAAACCCAGGGCGGTCTGGTCAAAACCCTGGATTTTAAAATTTATCTGGGACTTTTAACCGAAACTTACAACGATGCGCATCAAGCTGACCTGAAACGCACGGGCGCCGTGCCCATCGATATGGTGGTGGTCAATTTATATCCGTTCAAACAGACGATTTCAAAGCCGGATGTCACCGTGGAGCAGGCCAGAGGCAATATCGATATCGGTGGCCCCTGCATGATTCGGGCCTCGGCTAAAAATTGCATCCGGGTTGCCTCGGTGGTTGATCCTGCTGATTACGGACAGATCCTTGCGGTGCTCAAAGCCAACCGGGGTTCGACGAGCCTGGACCTGCGTTTCCAGCTGGCCCGCAAAGCCTTTGACCACACGGCCGTTTATGACCGCACCATTGCTGATTTCTTGGTTTCAAAAGCGATCGATGATGTAAAAATATGTTATCAATTGGAAAAAAAGGAGTGATGCCATGACTGAAGATCTCAAAAAGATGTATCGGACCGTAATGGACGACCACTTTCCGCCCCGGATGGAAATCAGTTTTGTCGACCCGGACAAACGCCAGACCCTTTTTTATGACAAAGTGGTCTGGGTGGTCGATGAGCTGCAAAAAGGCCTCAGATACGGTGAAAACCCCGGTCAGGAAGCCGCCCTTTACAAGCTGGTCAACGGCAACCTGGTGCTCGGAGAAACGCAAACCATCCAGCCCGGGCAATTTCTGGCATCCGATATCGAACTGCTGCAGTCCGGCAAGCACCCGGGCAAGACCAATTTAACCGATGCGGACAATTCCCTCAACATTCTGCGTTATTTCACGGATAAACCGACTGTTGTCATCGTCAAGCACAATAACCCCTGCGGTGTTGCACGATCCGATACACTGGTCGATGCATACGTTAAAGCCAATTTGGCCGACAGGGTCGCCGCTTTCGGGGGCTGTATCGCCGTAAACCATCCGGTTGATAAAGCCACCGCCGAGGCCATCATCCAGCAGTATGCCGAGGTGATCGTGGCGCCTGATTTCGAGCAAGGGGTCATGGATGTATTTTCCCAAAAACCCAACCTCAGGGTGATTCAAATCGGCAATATCGAGCGCCTGCAGACATTTGTGGGGCAAAGGTGCGTCGAATTTAAAAGCCTGATCGACGGCGGCATTATTACCCAGTGGTCGTTTGTCCCGACCACCCGTTCCAGGGAAGATCTCAAGCTGGCCGAGTGTGAGTACAAGGGCAAATCATACAAAATCAAGCGGGCGCCGACGGATAAAGAATATGACGATCTGATTTTTGGCTGGCTGGTGGAATCGGGAATCACCTCAAATTCGGTCATTTACGTTAAGGATGAGGTCACGGTGGGCATCGGTACCGGCGAGCAGGACCGGGTCGGTGTCGCCGAAATTGCGCGGGACAAAGCCTATCGCAAACTTGCCGACCGGTATTGTTTTGAAGCCCATGGCATCCCGTACAATGAATTGACCGATACTGAAAAAAAATCTGCAATCGATGCCCGGGTGGCCGATGAAAAAGGCGGGCTCATCGGCGCTGCCATGGTCAGCGACGCCTTTTTCCCGTTTAGAGATGGGGTGGATGTCGGCCTGCGCGAAGGGATTACGGCCGTGATTCAGCCGGGCGGGTCCGGCAACGACTATCAGTCCATCGATGCTTGCAACGAAGCCGGTGCGACGATGGTGTATACGGGTCAAAGAAGCTTTAAGCACTAGTGATCCTGATTCGGTGTGGGCAAAACTATTTTGACTTAGGTGTCAGAAAAATAAGGACTGAGTTCAGAGGACTGAGGACTGAGCAAAAAGTGCTGCCTGACGCCCGCCCCCTTCAACATGACTTGTCGTTTTCCGGCCTGAATGGTCTTCCAGAGGCCTTGAGTTGCCGTTTTCCGGCCTGGGCTGGCACGTTTTGTTTCAGCCACTTTCTAATTGGATACGCCCCAGCGCTCAGCACTCAGTCCTATGTTTTGACATCTGACACCCGAAACCATAAACCAGAGGTAAAGAATTCAGCTCATTGCTTTAGAGATGACCCTGAGGGCCCGATCGATATCTTCGCTGGTGATGTGGTAGTGGGTGACGGCTCTAAGGGCATTTGGCCCTGTTGGCACCGGCAAAATGCGAATCCCCTCGGCATCGATTCGCTGCACGAATTCCGCCGGCGTCATATCCTTGCGATTGACCTCAAAAAAGATGATATTGGTTGGTATCTGGTCCGGATCAATTGAAATACCCGGTATTTCTGCCAGGCCTGTGGCCAGTTTTTTGGCATTGGCATGATCATCCGCCAAACGATCGACCATTTCATTAAGGGCCACAATTCCAGCGGCGGCAATTACGCCGGCTTGGCGCATGCCGCCACCGAGCACCTTGCGTGCCCGCCGGGCCTCATGGATAAAATCCTGCGTGCCGCAGACCACAGATCCCACCGGCGCTGCTAATCCCTTGCTTAAGCAGAAGGAGACCGAGTCGGCTTCGGCAGCCAAATCCTTCGGTTCAACGCCCAGGGCTACGGCGGCGTTAAAAAATCGGGCCCCATCAACGTGGATTTTTAATTTATGGCGCCGGGCAATTTCGCCCACCGCTTTCATATAATCCATTTCAAGGGGGCAGCCGTTGCACAGGTTATGCGTGTTTTCCAAAAGGATGAGCCTGCTCCTGGGAAAATGAACATTATCACCACGGATGGCAATCTCGATATCTTCAAGCGCCAATTTGCCGTCCGGCTGGTTGGGGACGGTTCGCGGATGAATGTTGCCAACAGCCGCAGATCCGCCCTGTTCAAAAAAAAATGTGTGAGCGTGGCTGCCTAAAATAATTTCGTCTCCCCGGCCGCAGTGCGCCAGCTGGCTGACCAGGTTTCCCATGGTGCCGCTGGATACATATAAAGCGGCTTCTTTTCCCAGCCGTTCGGCGGCCATCTCTTCCAGGCGATTTATCGTCGGGTCCTCACCGAACACATCATCACCGACCTTTGCCTCGGCCATCGCCCGGCGCATGGCATCCGTCGGTTGGGTCATTGTATCAGATCGCAAATCAACAATACGCATAACATTATGCCTCCTCTGCAATATTCTTTGGTTTTCACAAACACCAATATGTCCTTTTAGCCGAATAATTCAAATTAAACGAGTTTAACTGATATATGAAATATGGATGACCTTCAAGAATTAAAGATTTTACATGTGTAAATTTCTGGCATTTTCTTGACTAACTGCTGAAGATAAGGCTAAAGAACAAATTTGGGGCTTCGACCCAGATGGAATGCTTACATTTCGAGACGTATAATGATTTCGAAAGAATTCCACATGAATGAAAGGTATTGATCATGGCCGAATTATTATGGGAACCTTCGGAGGAGCGAATTAAACGGACAAATATGTTCGGTTTCATGAATTTTATCAATGCAACCTATAATCAAAAATTTAATGAATATGCGCCCCTTTATACATGGTCTGTTGAAAACATTCCTGAATTCTGGGCGGCTTTCTGGAAATTTGCCGACGTGATTCACTCAAAGCCTTACGAGCAGGTGGTGGATGACGTCGCAAAAATGCCGGGTGCCCGCTGGTTTTCGGGCGCCCGGCTCAATTTTGCCGAAAATCTGCTGCGCTACCGGGATGATCGAATCGCATTGATCTTCAAAGGCGAAGCGCAGGCTTCAACCCGAATGACCTACGCCCGGCTTTATGATGAAGTGGCGCGCATTGCCAGATCTTTAAAGGATCTGGGGATTCGGCCGGGCGACCGGGTGGTGGGGTTTGTGCCCAACATGCCGGAATCCATTATTGCCATGCTGGCTGCGACCAGTTTGGGGGCGGCCTGGTCATCGTGCTCGCCGGATTTCGGCATCAAAGGCGTGCTGGACCGATTCGGCCAGATCAAACCCCGCGTCCTGTTTACCGCCAACGGGTATTCCTTCAAGGGCAAAAACCTGGATTCCCTGGAACGCATTTCCCATATCCTTAAAGAATTGCCGTCAATCGAGAAGGTCGTCGTCATTCCATATACCGAGCAGAAAGCGGATATCAGCGCCGTTGCCAATGCCGTTCATTATCAAGATTTCCGATCGTCAGAATCCGGCCTGGAGATTGAATTTGAGCAACTTCCAT
>JBFFCW010000327.1:0-4851 GCA_041559695.1 Desulfobacterales bacterium | reverse complement strand
TGCAATCAAAGGCGAAGACAACCGGACATATTACGAGCACATCAATGCCGTGCTGGATCTCAAGCCCCAGTTCACCATGGATGATGGAGCCGATCTGGTATCCATCCTGCATTCCGAGCGCCGGGAGCTCTTAACCGGTGTTCGTGGCGGGACCGAAGAGACAACCACCGGTATCATCCGGCTTAGAAGCATGGCGGCTGACGGCGTCTTACAGTATCCAATTATCGCGGTGAATGACGCCCGCACAAAGCATTTTTTTGATAATCGTTATGGCACCGGGCAGAGCACGGTCGACGGCATCATCCGGGCCACCAACCGCCTGCTGGCCGGAACAAATTTTGTGGTTTGCGGTTATGGATGGTGCGGGCGCGGTGTTGCCATGAGAGCCCGCGGCATGGGGGCGAATGTGATTGTCACCGAAGTTGATCCATTGCCGGCCCTCGAAGCGGTTATGGACGGATTTGCGGTCATGCCGATCAACAAAGCCGCCCGGATCGGTGATTTTTTCTGCACGCTTACCGGCAATATTAACGTCATCCGCCAAGATCACTTTTTGCTCATGAAGGATGGGGCAATTGTGGCCAACTCCGGTCATTTCAACGTTGAATTGGACCTGGTGGGTCTGGAACGCATGGCAAAATCACGCCGCAAGATCCGGCCGTTTGTGGAAGAATTTACGCTGAGAAACGGGCGCCGGATCAATGTGCTGGGCGAGGGGCGCCTGATCAATCTGGCGGCTGCCGAAGGCCACCCCTCCAGCGTCATGGACATGAGCTTTGCCAACCAGGCGCTCAGCATCGAATTTATGGTAAAAAATAAAAACCCCTTAGCCAAACAGGTTTACCCGGTACCGGAAAAAATTGACAAGCAAATCGCCAAAGAAAAACTGGTTGCCATGGGTACCCGGATCGATCGGCTGACCCCGGAACAAAAGAAGTACCTGGCATCCTGGGATATCGGCACTTAATTTTTAACGAAACCCCCAATAAATATTTTTTTTATCACCAAAATGACGCTATGCGTTATTGGGGTGAGAGGACAACAACGACCCGGCTTTCTTTGAGGAACAACAGGTGGTGCGAAGCGCTTTTTAATTTCGAAGCATCGGGATTGCTGATGACGATATCGCATCGACTGGGGTAATCGGTTCGGAGTGCTTTTACCGTTAAGGGTCTGTTGCGAATGCGAGGGTCGGATTTAGCTGACTGAATATCGCTGTAATATGCGGCCATTCCCTGCTGTACAACAAATTCTCGACTCACAAAGGCCGGTCCGAATACTTCTTCCAGGTTTTCATCCAGAATTTTAAAGACCAGGGCAGGCTGGAGTTCAATGCTTCTGGCATCGACCAGCAAGCCGGTGTATGCTCTTGATACCGAATTTGTATTGACACCGGTGGAATTTGCTCCCCGTTTGATCTGTTTAATGCCTTCTATCTGACGAATTTCTTTGGGCAGAATTAGCTGGGTAAACCCACCGTGCAAATTCATCTGCAAAAGAACCTCAACGGATCCATCCGACATATATTTTCGGAATTTTTCAATTTCGCTTGCATCGTAGACCATATCTTTGATTTGGGTCATGATCCTTTTGTTATTACCGGCCATGCCACCCACACTGCGTGTTGTATCAATTTTAATTTTTTTTAACGTTTCAAGCAGTTTTATCCTGGCGTCATTTTTAGCTTCTGACAGTGCTTTCGGGCTGTTGGGGGGTGTTTTTTCGGTTCCTTTTTTTAGGGGCGCGCTGATCCCTTTGGCCTGAACAACGCCCCGGGCCCAGTCAATGGTTCCGGTGTCCTTATTTTCAACCAGCCCGATCAATTCAGCACAGAATCCGGCTGTATAAACCAGGCTCAGCAGCGCCATGGCAAAGGTGAAAATACTTTTCTGATTTTTCATTAGCCTAAGAAAATGATGTTTAAAAATGTGATTACATTAACTTTTGAAACAAAAACTAAGCGCGGCCCCCACTCCATTTCAGCTTATTCTTCAGAATATCAAAATATTGCCGATCCGGCAGCGTGATCAAATGAATCGAATGGGGCCCTTTTTGAATCACGATTTCATCGCGGTCATCTATTTCAAGCCCTTTTTGTCCGTCAAAAGTCAGGATGATATCGGAAGAACCTTTAGCCAGCCTGATTTTGATGTTTGCCGATTCCGGAACAATTAAGGGCCGATTTGTCAGGGTGAAGGGGCAGATCGGGGTTAAAATGATTCCCGGTACCGCCGGATGGATTACCGGACCACCGGCCGCCAGTGAATAGGCGGTCGAACCTGTTGGAGTTGCCACGATTAACCCGTCAGCGCTGTAAGTCGTCAGATAATGATCGTCAATATAGGTTTCTATGTGGGCCAGCCTTGCCAGCGCACCTCTATTGATGACCACATCATTGAGTACGGTTTCCTGTGCCAGGGTTTCGTTCCGGCGCCTCACCTTGACAGAAAGTCGCATCCGCGGTCTGAGGATAAAATCGCCTTTCAAAACCTTTTCAGCGGCTGCATAGAGATTTTCCTCTGCGATTTCCGCCAGGAAACCCACTTCCCCGAATTTGATCCCCAGAATGGGAATGTCCCGATCGCCAATCCAGCGGACCGCACTTAAGAAGGTACCGTCTCCACCTAACACAAATATGCAATCCAAATCCGAGGGGGCCGGCGACACACTGCCGGCGGCATTTTTTTGCCCGGATGCGACGGTTTTTTTCCGAACAATTTCAATTTTCCTGGACCGCAACCACCTTTGAAGCTCTGCGGCCTTTTTTTTAGCTTTGCCATCTGATTTGATGACCAGTCCGATTTTTTTCAAAGCGTTCAATCAACTCCTTTAGAACTATTTCTTCTGATCATTCATACAAATTTGATGCAAAAACAGCAAGATGTTTTTCGCTGTACAATACGCCATTTGCGCTTGACAGTCTAAGAACACCTCTTGTATACAACCTACAATTGAATTCGATTCAATTATTAAAGCGCCAGTCTCAAACCACTTGTCTTATTCATCAAAAACATTTTTCGAAATCCTTGGCAGTAATGTCGGCCTGTCTGGTTGATTTTTCGAGCGATTAGCCTTTTTATTCATTATTTTCAGTGGGGATCCAATGAAAATTGAATCTTTAGTTGATCTGGCCAAGCGGCATATTCAGCTGTGGATCATCCAAGGGGAATACCAGCCCGGTCAGAGACTCAAAGAAGAGGAAATTTCCGCCCGTCTGGATATTAGCAGGCCCCCTGTGCGGGAGGCATTTAAATTTCTGGAGGCGGAAGGTTTGGTGATACGCAAACCGCGTCGCGGTGTGTTCGTATCTGAAATGACGGCTAAAGATGTATGGGAAGCCTACACCCTTAAGGCCACCCTGTATGAAATGGCAACGGGACTCGCGTTGGACAATATGACGGCCCGGCAGGTAGTTGAACTGGAATCCATCGTCAAAAAAATGGAAGACTGCGCGAATGCCGAACCCGTGGATTTGCTTGGCTATCAGAAACACCATCAGGAATTCCATGATAAAATCATGTTGATTTCCGGCAACGAGCGTCTGAAAAAATTTTCCGCCAGCATCCATCTCCAGGTTTGTCGGTTCAGCTACAAATCATTGCAGAATACTGCGCATCTCAATTCGTCCATTCGTTATCACCGGCGAATCATAAGCGCCTTGAAAGAAAAAAATAAACCATTGGCCTGTAAACTGATGAAGGACCACGTGTTGGAAGCCCTCGATGTTTTGCTTGATATTTATGACCTGAACGAAGAAACGCCCGAAGAATATGCGGTCAAAGCGGCAGCATCGGACTGAATCATTATTCCTTTATTCCAAAGGTTGGTTCACGGCAACCATCACCCCTTTGGGTGAAATCAAAGTGCGCCTACTGGCAAATTTCACGACTATTAAGGAGATAAACAATGACGGTATTACCCGAGGTAGAAAAACACTATGGGAAGCTCAAATTTTTTATTAATGGCAGTTGGATGGATTCCACTTCGGACCAGATTTATGAAGATGTTAACCCGGCAACGGGTGAGGTGATTGCAGAATTTCCATCAGCCACCGACGGCGAAATCGAGCAGGCGATCCAAACCGCCCAGGCCGCGCTTGAAAAATGGCGGGAAGTTCCCCTCAGGGACAAAGCGCGCTATTTATTTGATCTGAGAGCAAAATTTGAAGAGCATTTTGACAGATTGTGCCGGGTGCTGGTGCAGGATCATGGGCGCACCATCGGAGAAGCACGGGGCACCCTGCGTAGATGCATCGAAAACATCGAATCTGCCTGCTCGGCGCTGCTGTTGCTGACCAAGGGCGAATATGTAACCGAATTGGCCAGGGGGCTGGATCAGGCGTTGTACTGGGAACCCCGGGGTGTATTTTTGATTATTACGCCCAATAATATTCCGATGCACGCCTGGTCGTCTTTTGTGCCCTATGCGATTGCCAGCGGCTGCCCGGTGATCGTCAGCCCCAGTAAAAATGATCCGGTGTGTCTGGATGCCATCTTTAGGGTCACCGCAGAAGTTGAAGAATTTCCGCCCGGGCTGCTGAACCTCGTATACGGCGGCAGTAATGTGAATCAGAAGATATTGTCCCATCCGCTAGTAAAAGGGGTGGGCTTCATTGGCTCTACGCCGGTGGGTAAAGAGCTTTTCGCATTGGCCGGCAAGCTGGGAAAAGAGGCATCGATTAACGGCAACGGTAAAAATCATGTGCTGATCATGCCGGATTGTAATGTGGATGCGGTTGTCGACGGGCTGCGGCGGGGCTGTTACGGTATGGCCGACCAGCGCTGCCTGGGAAGCGATAATTTGCTTTTCAGCGGTAAAGCCTACGATGAAGTCAAAGATAAATTTATCCAG
>JBFFCW010000326.1:0-4879 GCA_041559695.1 Desulfobacterales bacterium | reverse complement strand
CCCGGGGAAATCGAAAAAGAACGCCCGGTCATCCTGCAGGAAATCAGAATGGTCGATGAAAGCCCGGATGAATATGTCCACCTGCTTTCGGGAAAAAATTTTTGGGGCGACAACCCGCTGGGGCGTTCGATTCTGGGCAGTCCTGAAAATATTATCCGGTTTGATGCCGATTTGATGAAAACATATTTCCATCGCCTGTATCAACCCGATCGAATTGTAATTTCGGCAGCCGGCAACGTCGAGCATAGCGATATTATCGACCGGGTGGGACCGGCATTCGAGACCATCAAACCGGGGAACGGAATTGCTGAACGCATCACCCCCCAGAGTCGATCGCTTGTTGATTTAAACCATAAGGATCTGGAGCAGGTTCATATCTGCCTGGGGGCACCGGGATTGTCGATAACCGATCCCCGTCGTTATGCATACTCCCTGCTCAACACGATCCTGGGCGGCAACATGAGCTCACGGCTTTTCCAGGAAATCAGGGAAAAAAGAGGATTGGCCTATTCGGTATATTCTTTCATTACATCCCATGTGGATACCGGCATGTTCGGCATCTACCTGGCGGTTGATCCCGCCCGGGCGCTGGAGGCCACCGATCTGGTTCTCAATGAAATCGACAAACTTGGCGCTAAAGCGGTAACTGCCACTGAACTTCGAGGCGCTGTCGAATACACCAAGGGCAGTCTGCTGCTGGCATCTGAGAGCAATGATAACCAGATGGTCCGCAGTGCCCAGAATGAGATTCATTTTAACCGCATCATCCGCCTGCCGGAAGTCATCAAAAAAATAGAAGCAGTTAGCGCCGCGGAAATTTTAGAACTTTCCAAAAGCCTGTTCGAAAACAACAAAATGAGTTTGACCCTGCTGGGCCCGGTTAAAGACGAGAAGCCCTTTGAAGATATTTTGTACAGATGATTTGCCGGACACCGAATATCCGAGCCTTTGAACCCTGATCCCTAAAACCATAGCGTGAAGAATTCTTCCCCCACCATTAAGATTATGCGCCTGCAGCCGGATACCGATTCGGATATCCCGCTGCCCCGTTACATGACCGATCAATCGGCGGGAATGGATTTATGCGCCGCCATAAAAAAAGACCTGGTACTGAACAAAGGCGACCTCACCCTGATTCCCACCGGTTTTGCCATCGCGCTTCCCCGGGGGTTTGAAGCCCAGATCAGACCCCGCAGCGGATTGGCGATAAAACATGGCATTGGATTGATTAATTCCCCGGGAACCATTGATGCCGATTATCGCGGTGAAATAAAAATCGCGGCCATCAATCTGGGTCCAAGACCTTACACATTTCGGCGCGGAGACCGCATCGCTCAGATGGTCATTAAAAAAGTATACTTTGCCAGACTGGACATCGTAGAAGAACTTGATGAAACAAAACGCAACACCGGTGGTTTCGGGCATACGGGGAAATAAGTCTAAAGAGCGCCACGCTATTTTGCGTGGCTTTTGGAGCGGCTCTTTGAGCCTTGAGGACCAGCCCTGCCGGGCTTTGAGGATAGTGGAAACTTTTAAATCTTCAAGCGAAGCGCTCTTCAAGTGAAACGCCCCTCGAGCAAAGCGATCATTCAGCCAAATGAAATGCGGGCTGGGATATATTTTATGAAACTTGAATTACAGCGACTGCGGCAATGCGCCGACTATAATCTGGCCGTCTGCGTGCTGGCCAGCGGCAGCAAAGGCAACGCCATTTATATTTCAGACGGCTTTACCGCCATCCTGATTGATGCCGGCCTTTCTGCCACGGAGATTAAACGTCGATTAAAGTCCCGGGGGCTGAATCCCAGAGACCTGAACGCCATTCTGCTGACCCACGAACACAGTGACCATATCCAGGCAGTCGGCGTGCTTTCCCGTCAGCTAAAGCTGCCGATATACCTTAACCGCAGCATCAAAAAGAAGGTATCTAGCGCCAACAGCCTTCATGAGATTCGAACCTTCAACAGCGGTTCGACTTTTCAAATTAACAATTTGGCGGTGCACCCTTTTGCCGTCTCCCATGATGCCGCCGATCCGGTGGGTTTTACCATCGGGCAAAACGGAAGCCGCATCGGTGTTGCTACCGACCTGGGTACCGTCACCCCCCATGTAAGAGAAAATTTAAAACACTGCCATTTACTCATCCTGGAAGCCAATCATGATCCGGATATGCTGATAAACGGGCCCTACCCATGGTACCTGAAACGGCGCATCCAGAGCCGCAACGGGCACCTCTCCAACGGACAGTCAAAACGGTTGCTGATGGAATTACAGCATCAGGGCCTTGAACACGTCATCCTGGCACATTTAAGCCAGACCAATAACGCCCCTCAAAAAGTGCTCGCCGAAGTCTCCGAAGCGCTGACCCGCTGCAAACCGCGCTTGACCGTCGCCAGCCAGCACCGCTGCGGAGAGGTCATTTACCTCAAGTAAAACCCTTTCATTTTGTTCTCCAAAAAATCTCCGCAGAACCGAATCTTCAAAACCCCAAAATTTCATATTACGTTAGCGCATCCAACAAAATTTAAGCCTTCACGGATTTCAAACTAAGGCACGAAATCTACAATTTCAGTGCGTGCAAAATATTGAAAGTCTGCATATACAATATACAATCGGAGACTACGAGCAATTTGCAAACAAGTGACAGTTCTGAAATATACTATTTTCGTGTGCCGGTCACAATTTTAACAATTTTGTATCAATTGAAAAGAGGATGTCGATAAATATATCTTATGAGTCAAACAGGTACTACATCTCAAAGGGAAAATCTTTTTTTGAACCACCGTTTCGTTCATAGAGAGACCACCGGACAAATTTCAATCTGGGCGGACAGGTGGCATATTCGTGCCTAAGATCCAGAGCCAAAAGGCGTTTGTCAGATGATGGAAGAAAATTCCCATAATAATGGGTACATAGGTTAAGGGGGAGAAATGTAAAACCGCGATGGCGAATACCAACTGAATATTCCTTGATGAACAAATTAATGGCAAGGTCTTCTTTAGCTCGGCATTTCTACAAATCCACCCAATGGTGTATCCCAGGCCACCGTGTATCAGGTAAATTCCCAATATCAAAATAGCAAGCCATATGGAATCTGCCTGCCATATTAATTGATCTGCGACTTTTCCTATTGAGACCATGATGGCACAAAATAGCAAGAGCAGTGTAAATCCATTGGAGATAACTTTGCACCTGTTTAACCATTGCGGATGAAAAAAACGCACTACGGTTTGGCTTAGAATATACGGCAAAATCACAATAAGCGCCATCTGTCCAAATAGAGTTAAGGGAGGGGTGTCAAACTTGACGGATTCGCGTAGAACAAATTTTAGAATAATCGGGATATAAAAAATAGAACCGAAGTTTGTGAAAAAAAAATTGCTTAACACCAATTGATAGTTACTGTCTTTGATATATCGGCCTAAAATCAGTGCTGTAATCCCGGTGGGAGCGCAAGCCACCAAAAGAAGCCCTATACGATAGGGTGCAATGAAACCAACAGAAAGAATATAGTATACAAATCCGGGTATAACTACAGCGGAGAAAAAAAGAGTGATAAATAAAACCCAGGGATAAGATCGGCGGATTTGAATCTTTACATCCAAGAAATTAAAAAACAACATTATCCCAATCATATGGGGAATATACGCCGCATAATTTCCAGTTTGGGGAAAAGTGAGACCAAAGAATACCGCCAATATGATGGTCAAACAGAAAATAAGAACCAATTTTCATCCTGCCAATAATGATGAGAGTTGTGCCAACATTTTGATACATTGACGGTGCTCGATGACGGCAAGAAAGATATTGCCTTTATCGAGCATTATAGGTCGTCAGCACTTATCGAGAAGCCCAGATTTTCTAATTCGTCTAAATCAGCTGGGTCGAACTTGCTGATATTATGCTCTCTATAGCGTCCAGAGGATTTAGGTCTTTTTGGAATACGATACAGGGCCGCCAGATTTTCAGCGTCGAGCTTAATATTCAGAAACGACAAAATTTTTTGAATTTCTGATTTCGGCGACAAACATAACCGATCAAAGTTAACTATAATAAATTTCTGATCACCAAGTTTTTTGCCTATTTCCACAACACGCCTGTTGGACTTAATCCAGTATTTTAAAGATGCAGTTGCTTCATCGGACTTTGACTCAGGTAATTTAAGACCCAAAATGGGGCCCCAGTTATATAATTGTTGCTGATTTTCGCTGAATGCCATGTCAAGCCCGTGGCGTATTGTATGTATGTATTTGATATTGCTGAAATGGGAATCAAGGAATTCCAGATAAATATGGGAATTGGGCTCCTTCCATCCCCACCGGTCATTGTTAATCGTTTTTCTTTGTTTTCTCTGGATCATTTTCCATGCTCTAACAAAAGGCCAGAATCCTCGCCCATCGCCTTTATAGTTGTGTCCGAAAATGGAGATTTCAAACACGGCTCGAAATAGAAATCGCAGTTCAGGCCAAACAGGATTGGCTTGGCCAAGCATCGCTTTTGAAAACAGATTTAGACCGGTGAGGATATTATTTCTATCATGACGCGCACGGCGAAACCATCGGGGCCGTTTGAAAAGTAGTATAAACCAAAGATTATCATTGGCTGCGTCAAGGTCGCCACCAATATAAAAACCTGCTTGTCTGATGATCTCTGCCACTACTCGGGTGCCGCTGCCGCCGATCCCACCAATGATCACAGGACCGGGCAGTTCGCCATTTTTTTGCATCAATTGCCCATGTGGTTCCAATCGCATACGCATATCTCACTATTAGGCAAGTTGGATTTTCTATATAATGAGAGAAATTTCAGGATAGCTGTAGCATTGTCTGCCAGTTAGTTTACATATCACGGATTTACTCGCAAAGGCAGGTCGTTTTTT